>JBDKGC010000094.1:0-11443 GCA_039798385.1 Bacillota bacterium | reverse complement strand
AAATATTATAAAGCATAGGGTTGCTCCCTATGCTTTTAATTTAGCCAATTGTACTACCACTACCAGTTTACTGTAAGTGGTAGTAAAGCTGCTAACTATCCAAAAGATTAACCAGAACTTGACGCTATCTAGAATTTTAAGATAAGGTAAGAAATATCTGGCAGTAAATACATACTAAAGGAAAAAGGAGTGCTAACAACTTTGTCAAAAAAATTTTTTCTATCTAAATTATTACTCCTAAGCTTGACAGCAGGCTATATAAGTACCGGCGCACCAATAACAAAAGCAGCTGAGGCTGCTCCCGTAGTTAAAATACCACCAACTCCCCTTACCGAAGCAGCATTAAATACTCCACCGGGCTCACCGCAACAACAAACAGCTATAAAAGTTGAAGAAGAAAATTTATCACAAATTACTAGCGCTCCAGCACAAACCACAACAGCAGCTACCGCTGATACTAAGCCCCCCTCACCTCCTCTGGAAGCATTTTTCTTTTCTCCCCTCTCCCCAAACCTTACTGATTTAAGTGCCTTATGTCTACCTAGACCCTCGGATATAACAAAAGATTTGGCAGCTCGTGTAACTAAGTTGGAAGAAGAAAACAAAAGGTTATCTCACATGTTTACTGATTTACAACAAATGTTTGCTGATTTACAACTAGCATTAAAAACAATAAAACCTCCTGTCCCTACCGGAGTTTGCTATCCCAAACCAGCATTACCCTCACCACCACTACCGCTAGATAGAATTTCTCTACAACAAGCACAACAACAAGCACTTTGTTACCCATATTTCCTTCCTGCACAAAATTATACTGCGACACAAGGGTTAAACTACCTTAGTAACATTCCAATCAACAACAGTCTTCCTAACCCAGACAACCCTGTGGTCAGATCCAGCAAGAGAGTATATAGAAATTTTGATGGATCATCAGTTTCCCTCAACTCCTAAAAACAACCACCTTATTTTTCACTTACAGTTACTACTAACCTAAAGAGTAAAATTTCACTCTTTAGGTTTTTTTATTTTGTTATCGCTAAAACCTCCCATTTTAATTTGACAGATTAAATATATTAGTATATTTTTAAATAACTTGTATTTATAATCTAAAAGGAGTGTTGAACAAGATATGAGAAAAAAATTGGTTTTGAAATTATTTTTAGGAACATTAGCAAGTGGTGGTTGCCTTGGCGGATTAACAACTCTGTCCCGCGCAACTGATAATCCCAGTACTCTACCACAAGTGTCCTTACCATCACCTGATGCAAAAGTAACTGACCTAGAAAAAAATCTACAAATACATTGCGCCTTGTTTTTTGGTCACGTTAACTCTCTACGGGCAAAAGTAAGAGATCTACAAAGAGATAATTTTGCTTTAGCAACACACTGTATAGAACAAGAAAAACGAAACGCTGCTTTAGCAGCCAGGGTTGCTGCATTGGAAGAAAAGTTTGATTTGGCATTTCGTTCAAAGGTCTCTACCTCATCAGAGGGCACCCCATCAAATGGAATAGTTCCTCCGTCCTCCTCAACTAGAACTACATTACCTGCACCAGCAGCACCACATTGGAAACCCCAAAAGACAACTAACAGACCTGCAACTAACCACCCAACTCAGGCTACACCGGTCATGCCCATAACTCCAAGACCTGTAGGTACTCCAAAAAAGGTACCAAGTGTGGGCCCGAAAGGATCTCGCATAATATCTACAACCTATGCTCCTACAGTAGCCAGTAAACTAATAGACTATAAAAAGTAATAAGTTGTAACTAAAAAACCTAAAGAGTATAAATTAACTCTTTAGGTTTATATATTGTTATCGATATAATTTGACAGATTAAATATATTGGTGTATTTTTAAGTAACTTGTATTTATAATCAAAAAGGAGTGTTTAACAAGATATGAGCAAAAAATTGGTTTTGAAATTATTTCTAGGAACATTAGCAAGTGGTGGTTGCCTTGGCGGATTAACAACTCTATCCCGCGCAACTGATGATCCCGGTACAGCACCGCATACCACCTCTCGTCCCTGTACTCCAGAGCAACAGCCGTCAGCCGCAACTCCGTTTAGTACGCCTCTACATGGTACTAGTGCCACGTCACCATCATTTTTAGATTCCCCTCCACGCCTCGGCCCTGACGATACTTTTTCTTTTAGTGGTTTCTTTAGTGGGTCTTTTTCACCAAGTGACCTTTTTTCTTCTCCTACACCTACAACAAATCCATTAAGTGTAGTTGAAGATTTAGCAAACCAACATCAATTAACAGCTACACAAGTAACTAAGGTTGCAGAAGACCTGGACGCTCGTTACAATCAGGGTTCACGTGTAGTAGAAGGTCTACGAGCAAAAGTAGCACAGCTTGGAGTAGATAACGGAAATCTTAAAACAGCAAATGCTGCCTTAGCTCAAAGAACTGCAAGTTTAGAAACAAAGGTTGCTGATTTGCAACAACAGTTGGAGTTGCTAACTGAGGCTGTGAAAATCTCTACAGAAACCCATTACCAATTTCTAGCTACTATAGCGTCAAAGGTTTATACCCCACCAGCAACACCACCACAACCTGCGCTTAATGAAATACTAACTCGTCTACTACTAAACCAAGCGGCTCAACAAAACCCTCTCTTCTTCCCTGGGCATGCGCAACAAACCATGCAACAGGCTACCCCTATGACACCTGCTCAACCAGCACCTCTTATTGGGGAAATAGTTGCACGTCTACAAATACAAAATCAACTACACCAAGCTCAACACCACCAACAACTACCTCTATTCCCTCACCAAACAATTCCCACACAGCAAACTAGCCAGCTTCCAGCATCAAATGGCATAGTTTCTCCGTCAACTAGACTACCCGTACCACCAGCACCAAATTGGGGACTCTCACAGCCAATTCATGGCCAAGTTTCACCCCAAGCAACAACTGTGCCAGGTAATTATCCTAGAAACTATGCTCCGACTACACTAGGAACCGGACCATCTCAAATGAGCGGAGGACCGATAATGCCAAGAGCAGCTATAACGCCTAGCGCTTTCGTTCCTCACCAAACAACAGGGCCTGTAGCGCAGAGTACTAACCAAGACTCACGTCAGCATAACCCTAAAGTATCAAAAACATCCCAGGCAATACTTGGGAGGAGCACCTGAAGCTGATCGTTTACAGTAATATTAAAGAACTAATAGCAAAAAGTAAAAACTATAAAACCTAAAGAGTGTACATAACTCTTTAGGTTTTATTTGACAGATTAAAGATCTTAAGATATTTTTTTAATAGACTTATATTTCTTTTTTGGACGGAGTGTTTGAAAAAAATGAAGAACAAACTTCTTTTAACATTAGGCCTCACAACTATAGTAAGTTGCAGCCTCCTTCCAGGACTAACTAAAGTAGCCCATGCTACTCAAACCAAGGATTCATACCCTACCTATGCTTCACCCACTTACTCACTATCAACCAAAAGATATTTTGTGAGTTTAGGGGGTACCACCAGCCTGGATCTTCCTCTGGAAGACGCTAATATGCGAGAACAGTTAACAATTTTAACAGCGGCTATGAGCGTCCTACGAAAAGAATATGAGGAATTAAAAGGAAAGGTGAAAGTTCTAGAAGACAGAACTAGTATCCAACAGCAATCTACAGCAATAAACCAAATTGTGTTCGTTCACACCTTACCCACTTCAGCATCTCTTAGTGAAATAATGGAACGTATCCAAAAAAGCCAAGCACATAATCCTGCGCTACAACAAACAGCAACCTTTACCGCGCAGCAGGTTACTGAACTTGCCCCGTTAACTGGAGCCCTTAAAGACTCACCAACACTTACCACATCGCAGAGTACCTTGCCAACCATGACCGAAGAACCCCCAACTATCACCTCACTACCACCCGCAACATTTCTACACAGCATACCAACTGCAACTGAACAGCGGCTCCTACCTCCAGCAACTACTCCTCAGCTTACAATACCCTCCCCTCGTATACAACAACCTACAGCATTAACCCCTCCCCCCCAAACCACAGTACCAGCGATGAATTTACGGAGAACAACCAATGATGGTACTACTCATAAACGACGAAGCTCTTTGTCAGTCCATTTCGCTCCTCTTAACTTAAGCCCCTTCGCACCTCCCACATGCCCTCCTAACCCTAATAATTTAGATTAAAACATAAGCAAAGTCGCACAAGTGACACACATTAAGCCTGTGGGTCACTTGACGAACCCACTTTAGCTGTGCAGAAATAAAATTGCTAGAAGTGAAAGATCAAGTAAAACTTAAAAAGAAAAGATATGTAGGTTTAGCATCACCTTAACTGCTTGTTGACTATAGTTCAAACGAAATCCCATCCCTTTCGACACTTGGGCTTGAAAATCGGATTGCTCACTTTGTTTCCATTCCATACATTCTCATTTTCATACAAACAACTTAAACTTAAAAAACTAAAAATCTATAGACTCTCAATTAGTTATCATAGTTTAATCCTCTTATTTATTTAATACCTAACCACCGACAAAGATAACCAGCTAGCTTAGCACTAGCGCTAATATTACTTGTCACAAAATTTTTAAATGTGTTTAACTTACACCCGCCTAAATTCATGTGTGAAAGACCTAATACCGTAGCAGCGGCATCGATATATCCACAGACCTTAGGAGCCGGAAAATCTTTAACTAACTTTTTTAAGGTTGTGGCATAGCGTATTAAACCTGCCCGTTCCTGGGTTGTTAACTTATGACTCTTTAAGCTAGCAGGGAGCTCTTTTAACGTCATTTCAGCTAACGGCTGCCGACCTTGCCACGCATCCCCAGTATCAATGCCTACATAACCTTTTGAGGTCCAAAACAAATTATGATTATTGCGATCATCGTTAGCAATAAACGTATCAAAGGCAGCTATTTTTGTTAAAATTGGATCGCGAGACATGTTGGTAACAATAGCACGATCAACCCCTTTGGTACCTTTTCGCTGCCAAATATTCGGTTCCTTATAAGCTCCGGTAATAAAGGTATGTAGTGTAGCGGGATGAGCTTTGTATGTTTTAAAGGCACAACTAGCTGTAGCTGACAAGGGACGGACCTTCTGCATTGGAATTTGCGCACCTTCAGCAATACGCGCGCCAACAATCTCTGAAATAAGCATATACTGACCATAGACACCGTTCTTGGTAGCATTTTGTTTAAGTACCCACTTCTGACCTTTTTGGTTTTGAAAAATTACAATCCGACCTTCCTGGCCACCCTTGCCAAGCCCAACGGGTTTACCTACACTTTTATAGCCCATTGGAATAGTCGGCCGTTTAATTGCAATTAAAGTTGTATCAATCGCAGGTACACTTGCAACTGGCTTGGGTAATAATTTCGTTACTACCGGTTTTTTAACACCTGGTTTCTTACCCAGCGCTTGCACTGGATGTGCAGCAATTGCTACCAACAATACCACCATTAAACAGTATTTAGTCATAACAAAATTTACCTCCATTTTGTTTAGATCATATGAACTAGTTAAAAGTATACTGCACCTGCTTTGCAAGATCAATTTAGGCAGCCAACCTCTCCTCACAAAACAAAGAAGTGTAAAAAAGCTTTTAAACTCTAGATTCATTTATATGTTATACTGTGAACAAATAGTTCTTAGAGGGGGATATCATTTGTCTAAAAGAAAACTAAGTTTAATTACCGCACTAGCTAGCCTAGGTCTGCTTTTCTCTGTGCAACAGCTCCTTGCTGCTGATACTAAAAAGAAGCCTGCTAAGAAGACTTCAGCTACAGTTAAAGCGCTTCCAGAAACTAAAAAGCGGTTGCACTCAGAAATCAGAGATCTAAAAAAAGTCCTCCCTGCGTCACCAGCTACTACAGAAGAACTCCAAGTTAAAGTACAGAAAACAGGTTCCTCAACGTCACCTACGGAATCTACAATACCAGCTGTTAAGCAAGAACAAGCTGAAACTACAAATTTTTTAATACTAGTTAATAAAACCCACCCGATCAGCCCAGCAAATTTACCGACTGCTGCCGATTTAAGAGAACCTGAGATTGCAATTAAACGTGACCCGGACGATGTAATTACAGATACCCGCCTGCGCAAAGAAGCTGCAACGACATTAAAAGAACTAGCTGCGGCCGCACAACAAGCTGGGATTACCATTATGATTAATAATGGCTTTCGAACCCATGAAGATCAAGAACGGGTTAAAGCTTATTTTCGAGATGAGCTGCATTTTTCCCCAGACGCTTTAAGTAAACGTGTTGCGGATCCAGGGCTTAGCGAACATCATACAGGTCTAGCAGCAGACCTTGCAACAACCACTACTCCTTTTGTTGAATCCAACGCTTATCACTGGTTGTGCCTAAATGCTCCTAATTTTGGATTTGTTGAACGCTATACAACAGCAAATAAGGCTCAAACTGTTTATGGCCCTGAACCATGGCACTGGCGCTTTGTGGGCAGCAAAGAAGTTGCAGAGGCCGTAAAAGCAGCTGGCTCATTGGAAGCTTATTTAGAACAGTTAGCTACCTAACTAAGAGACCATAATGTGATATACAAACGATACTAGGAGGATATAATTTGTCTAAACTAAAAACAGGCTTAATCGGAGCAATAGCTAGCATAAGCATGGGTTTATCTCTCTCCCCCCATCTTTTAGCAACTGATAAAACTAGCGCAGCCAGCCTCCCTTCAACATCAACTCGATGCGATTTAAAAGCTGAAAATCCATACCTCGTTCTGGTTAATAAAGAACATCCGCTAGAAGAAAAAGATCTTCCGACAGAGACTAGCTTGAAAACTCCAAATGTGCCTCAACATATCACCGCAAGGGATGTTGGAATTTCAACAGCTATGCAACCTCCTGCTGCCGAAGCTCTCGAGCAAATGGTTAAAGCAGCAAAAAAAGAAGGCATTCCTATTCTTATTAGTAATGCCTTTCACCTTCCGCTACCCCGCTTTGAGTCCAAGTTGTATCAATCAGCGCTAGATGCTCAGCAAAGAGCATATTTTAGCAACGAGCATTGCACAGGACTCGCTGTCGACTTGAATATTGAGGAAGGTTCTTTTGAAGAATCTAAAGCTTATAAGTGGCTTAAAGAAAATGCCTCTAAGTTTGGATTTATTGAACGCTATACAGAAGCAAACAGAGCAAAAACAGGTCATGACCCTGAACCATGGCACTTTCGCTTTGTAGGCAACCAAGAAGTTGCAGAAGCCGTAAAAGCAGCTGGCTCGTTGGAAGTTTATTTAGAACAGTTACAGTAACCACTTAATATCATATTAGGTGGCTTCATAGATGGCATGGTAACGACTTAAGCTTTTTATGCATAAAATACTCTGTTTCATGTTATAAACATTTAATGTGGAGGTTTTTATTTATAATCCATACCAATCTTTTTACAACTTACACACCAATGCCCTGCTACAACCTGACAGAATAGCGAACGTAGCTAATCAACTTGCAAACCAGCTAGCGCCTAGTGTTATGCAGTATCAGTATGAACATCAACAGCCACCGAGCTCGCCAACTTGGCGCCAATTATATGCGCAATATGTCAGCCCTTATATAAATTAAAAAATCAGTCCATCCTCTAAAAAAAAGCTAAAGTCTGTTTAAACACAGACTTTAGCTTTTTATATATTATGGATCGCTCTGCTAGCCTAAAGTTAAATTAAAAGCCATCCCAAATGAAGGACGGCTCTATATATACTTAGCTAAATGCAGGCATTTGTTATTAGCTAAGGAAACTCCGGTAGTAATTTAAGAACCTCTTCCACACCAGCAACATCTGTTACCCTGCCTTGCTTTTTAAGTTCAGCAATTTCTTTTTGTAGATTGCCAACCTTTGTAGCCCTAGCTTCCTGGTTTGCAAAATGCACCATTTTTTGCAGCGCTACACCTTGCCATGTGAATTTACTCCATCGCTTAAAGCCTAGCTTTTGATAAAGTTTGATGGCAGGTATATTATCAGGCTCCACATCCAAAATGACAGTATAGCAACCGCTTTTATATGCGAGCTCTAATTCATGTCGTACCAACCCCTGCCCAATACCTTGCTTGCGAAAGCTTGGATCTACAGCTAGTGAAGTCAACATCGCAGTCTGATCGTCAGAAAATCTCAAATAACAAGTAGCACATCCCACTGGTTGTCCATCTTTGACAGCCATAGTCCACTGGTACCGTTCAGGATTTTGCATCGTTGTCTGAACCGCATCAACAGTCCATCCATTTTCTGGTCCTGTTATACCCACCACAGCTTGGGCATCCGCTAAGGTCCCAGGGCGAAATGCAACTGTTTGGTTTTGTGGAGTTAATTCATACGATTTTTTATGCTCCGCAGCATCTGTTTTTAAAACGATCGTAACCGCTGTCATCGTTATTACGACTAAATTAACAAATAATCTAGACATAGTATATTTCTCCTTTAAGAATCCTTTATAAATGCTAGTATAACATATTTTTTTGCGGCCTCGCAGTAACTATTTAGGACCTACCACACACTCAAACCTCGTTATATGCGAAGTTTTTTAGTGCTTGCAAAAATGTTTTCAATTCGCTATAATGATATTATTATACCTTTAGAAAAGGAGTTTTAAAATGAAGATAACTAAAAGTTTATTAACTATGTCTCTGCTTGGCCTGACAGCTATGACACCTGTTTATGGGGTTGATAATAAAAAAAGCCATCCACCAATAAAATCAGCACTAAAAAAAGTAACTGGTCCAAGGCCCAAACACCGTCTTACATTCAACCCTCGAGTTGAGATTAAAGAGTATTTTATATCAAACATACCCAAGATCAGTGTTCGTCATAAAAGAAAACAAATGCAACTTATACTACAACGCCAAACACAACTAGGTCGCTTTACTGCTCGACCAGTTGATATCAATAATTTTTATCAAGTTCACGGCGTATTATATCCCAAACCAATTTTTGCACCAGCAGACAGACCACTCCTTGGTTACACCACCCCACCGCAGCTGAATGCCACAGCTCATTCACCCGCAAACCCACCAGCAGTTTCCCAACAAGTGCTTCCAACTACTCCATCACAAACCACAGCAACGCCTGCCACACCGCAACAACACACGCCAACCGCTAATCAGGAACAACCAGTTCCAACAAGTAAAACCTCTAGTTGGCGCGAGTACCTGCAATCATGGGCTAAGACTTTCTGGTCAAAAGCGACGGGTTCGTAATTTAAATTTAGATACAACTTATAAACAAACAAAAACCTGTGTTGAGCAGGTTTTTGTTTTTGCTATTATTTAGATTGATTTAATTACTTAATGTTTCCTTAACTACACAAGATTTTTACACCGGTGGCTCTGCTAAAACGCTGGTAGGTTTGCGTAGGTATGAGTAGATTTTCAGGGAGCAGCTATCAGCCCATGGTCTTTTTCAGATTGAGCAAAAGAAAGTGCTGTATCTATTTCCTCTGCTTTCGCAGCAATCTGTTTGTTCAATTCATCTAAAACCTTCATGTCTCTTGCGCTATTATTTTTTATTTCTTCTATTTCTTTTTGAATTATGGCGCTGTTGGTTTGAAAATGAAACGGTGTTAGTCTGCCTAATACTTCACTATATTTTTTTTCCAAACTAGAGTACTCAACATATTTTTGAGAAATAAGAGTTGATAAACCACTGCTTTTCTCACTCTGCTCCACCAACTCTTGCTGTAACGGATCTAACGTTCTAGGCATAGGTGGTAAAGATTTTTTTGTAGTACTTAATTCATGTTGTTGCTCTATTGGAGGATGAGGTTTGCTAGCTAGACTAGTTGGCGACAAGGCAACTTTTACCGTACTTATAGAACTAGTTGGTGAAGAAGCAGTAGGGGCTTGTTGCTTGGTATCTTCTGACTTATCTTCACACTTTTCTCTTAATCGGTCAACAAGCTCTGACACCGCACTCTCAGTCCACTTTTTTGTAGTACTTAATTCAGGTTGTTTTACTATTGGAAGCTGAGGTTTGCTAGCTAGACTAATTGGTGGCGAAGCAACGTCTGCCGTACTTATAGGACTAGTTGGTGACGAGGCAGAATTTTGCTCTGCGTTTGAAGACTCATCATCACTCTCTCTACCTACCCGCTTACAAAGCTTTGCTGTTTCTCCACTAAGCTCAGCATCCCTAGAAAACACTGAAAATGCACTTTTCGTTGGTGATTCCTTTAGATGCTTAGGTGAAAATAACGTGTCTAATAATCCACTACAAATTTCGTGCGGATTCAGTTTATCATACCATTTAAGTGTGTCGTCCATTACTTTATTGGCAAATGCTTCTAAGCGGGGATTAGGTTGCAAAGTAACAGAAACAATTGGCCGAACTTCTCTGCTTAGACTTATGGTTGCTTGAGCAATCTGCCGAGGCTTATCCGCCTCCTCCGTCCGAGGGCGTTTTACACCTAGAAGTGCCGACGTACTAGATTTTACCTCGGTTGCTTTAAGCGCTGTTGTTTTCCCTTGCTCTGTTTTAGGTACATGATGATGATGTGTCACATGTTCTGTATGAGGATGGTCCGCTGCTAATGCTATGCTAGAACTACTACCAAGAACCAGACTAATACAAATTACAGTTTTTTTACTAATCATTTGCTATTTCTCCTTTAGATGTAATATATCTGCAGATAAATTGTACGGTGCTACCCGCATTCCTTCCAAAAACTATATAGAACAATATACTAAAAATAGATTTTTTTGTCAAATAAGATTGTATCTACCTAAGCAACTCTATAGCATGAAACAAAACACCTTTACGTATACTAGGATTAAACAAGATACGCGAGGTGTTTTCTAGTTGCTTAAATTTATCAAAAAATATTTACCTGAAATTATCGGCATCCTGATAACTTTAATGTTCGGACTACTCTCCGGTTATGTAGGTCAAGCAGGAGATTCCAGCTGGTTTATGGCTTTAAATAAACCGAGTTTCAATCCACCCAGTTGGCTTTTTGGACTAGTATGGCCCGTGCTCTACATTATGATTGGCATTGCTTTTGGCAAGGTATGGCGGGGCCGCAACGAAAACCCTGGTCTCTTAGACCTTTGGTTGCTGCAGTTTATTCTAAATATTAGCTGGTCGCCGCTTTTTTTTCGTCTGCACCGCATCGACTTAGCACTACTTGATATTATCTTACTCTGGGTCGTACTTCTACTCTTTGTAAAAAAAGCTAATAAAGTTAATCCGGCTGTAGCTAAACTCTTCATCCCCTACTTAATCTGGGTAACCTTTGCTGCTATCTTAAACTTAGCCTTTTATTTACTTAATTAAAACTAAATTTAACTATAAAGGACGCCAGATAACACATACTGCTTTGCCCTGTATATCTTCTTTCGGTACCAAGCCGTATTCACGCGATCCTTAAGTTCTTTTTTTTATGTGCTTTATCGTTAATTTTTTCATATAATATAAAACTCCTTAGTAAATATGATAAACTATTATACCATTCCCACCAAC
>JBDKGC010000093.1:0-7581 GCA_039798385.1 Bacillota bacterium | reverse complement strand
CTATAAGGCGAAAGCTAAGAGAATTTATGCAAGAAATTTATTAGAATAAACTAGTATGGATTTATCTGATACTACAAAAGAAAAAGTTTTTTTACTACTTAGATTCCTCTCTAGCACCTTCATTTTCGAGCAGAGCAAAGCAATTCCGAAGTTATTTGTTAGAGCTCGGTCTTCTTTTCCAAAAGCTTAAGTCCAAGTGTATAGAAGAGCGTCGCTATTAAACTTATATAGATAATTTCGCTTGTTTTTAGAATGATGACAAAGTATTGCTCTGCCTGCTCAAACGTTGCGGTCTGTTCTTGGAGGTATTTAAATAACAGGAAGCTTAGCTTAAACCAATCACAGAGATGAAACAAGAAGAGGTAGAGCGCTGCTATGCCGTAACAAGCACCTGCTATGCAAGTCCATAATAAGAATGTGTGCTGTTTATTTTTTAAACTGTGATAAATAGCATAAAGCAAGAGAATTGCAGCATCGAAGCAGATCATGCTAAATAGTACATCAAAGATAAAGCCTAGGTTACAAAGGCTATGCTTATGCCGGCTAAAAAAATCAAACAAATTGTTTGGAAGTTGAAAGTTATAAGCTAAATAACATAGCAGCACGATTATTAGCGCTAGTATGCCTGTTACGACAATTTTGGCAGCTATTAATGTGACCATTGGGCGCTTACTACTTTGAAGCAGCATTCTGTTATTTTCTAGCAAAAGACTTATCATAAATAGGCCCCCTGCACAAGGAAGGAAAAGCAGACAATAATAGAGCGGCTCTAGCAACATGGGCAGGATAGGTGTGTTTGGAAAATTAATGCAGAGTACTTTGCATAAAAAGAGACTCAGGCAAAGAAATAATGCAATATAAAAATAGTTGCGGATAAGAAATACTTCTTTTTTTAGCAGTTGGTACATGACAAACGGTCCCCCTAACAAAATGACCACAGCAAAGTGGTAGCCAGCTAATGTATTATCAATATGATACATTAGTACAATTTATTTGTCAAATTTGTGAGGACACTCTGTAAGAAACTTTTAGCAAGATTAAACAAAAGACCGTTCGTAGTCGCTATGGTCTAGAACTTTTCACCTTAAAATAAAGCCACTTAAGCCATCTCATCCAAAACGGTTCACGTAGCTTTTGTGGTGGTTGCTTGGGTTGAAGCTGCTTTAATTTATCGAGCACTTCTTTTGCAATTGAAAGTTTAGGTGGAGTGCTTAAGGCATACAAATGGCGGTAGGATCGTTTATTTTGATAGACTTCTTGTCTGGTGTGGCTAATGCTATTATAACCATCGGTAACTAAACCATCTAGCGCAGCTTCAGGGAAAATTTGATCGTAATAGGAGACGGACTCCTCCGTTAAAGGGGTTTTGCGTGAGAAAAAGTTATCGATATAGCGAAAGCAGGGCCAGGGTGGTAGTTGTAAACTCCGAACACTTTCTAAATTACAGGCTATATCCAAACCTTGACGGAGGCGGACTTGCGGATCCTGATGTTTGCTAATATCAAAACAGGCATATTTATGACTGTTTAAATCAAAAAAGTAACCTTTACTGCGTTTTGAAAAATTACAACCTGCTTGTTGAAAATTTACATAGTGACCTTTTAAACGGTAACGCGGACTATAGTCGTCACTAGCTTGGGCGACTAAGATGCGCGAGCTAGCACTAGCAATGCGTGCCATGTTTACCCATTTTTCTAGCAGGGTATAACTAGGAGGGAAAAGACCGTCACCTGGTTTTATTGTGCGATGGATAATACGGCGGCAGCCTGGTAGCTCATTGGCAAACTCTTGGATTGTGGCACGAGAAAGACCTTCTTCTTCATAACTTATCAGTTCCCAGCCAAAGTCAACTTCTGTCTGTTTGCTTAAGGAAGTTAGCGGAAACCAGATTAACTCTTGATTGTTTAAAATTGGCAGTGCAACAGTCAGTTCGATGGGCTGTGTTAACGGTGCCGTTTGCCACCAGTAAGGTGCGTGGGTGACTGGATACTCAAAAAGACTCCCTGGTCTAATGGTGGGATCATGGTAACTTAAGGCAAACTCTACTGTATTTTGCAGGACAGACCAGGCAGTAGAGTTTGCACGGCAAGATTTAATGTATGTAGCATCCGCTGGATATGAATCTGTGGTTAGAGCATTATTTAAAAGCATTTGCTTAAAAAATGAGAGCCGGGCTGGATCTTTTATTAAATCAGCAGCAAGCTCATAGGGTTTGTTTCGTTCCTCCTGCTTGATGGTATATTTACCATCTTTAAGCTGGCTCTGGAAATGTTTTTTGGCGTAACGGGCCGAGGAAAAGTTTAATCCCGTATGCGCGCTGTAACGTTCAGCACTAAAGAACTGCAGTGGATTGTCAAAGTTAACCATGTATTGCTCTTTGCTTGCTAAGTTTTTTTGTTTGTAGTTTCTTGGGTAAAGTAGCTGTGATTTTTTTTGTGGGTTTTAGTGGCATATTAGCTTGCCTCTCTTCGACTAGTAAGCCTAAATGTTTGCGAAGGGAGTTGCTAATAATCTTTAATTGAACGGGATCGGCAATTTCTTGTAAGAGATTGTCAATTCTTTTGGGGGAAGTTGGTATCCGTACTGCTTTTACATTATTACAGCATTTATCATAAGCTTTTTTCAGTGATAGAACCTTCGTTGCTGGAATGTTGTGTTCGACGTTCTCTTTTAATATTTCCGAAATGCTACTCAGATGGGCAAGTGTATAAAAAGAACTTATTTTTTTTAGTGCTTCTAGCAGAATGATTCGTTGTCTAACATTTCGTCCGGAATCACTGTTAGGATCATCTTTGCGCATCCGCAAGCAGGCTAAAGCTTTTTGGCCATCTAAATGACATGGTCCTGGGGTAAAGTGAGCAACTTTGCCATTCAACATTTTTTGGGAGAAACCAGCTTTTTTATTACGAGGATTAATGGCTGGAATATTTACATCGATCCCACCAATTGCGTCGATCCCTTTTATAAAGGCCTTCATATTTAAATTGCAATAATAATGAACTGGTACTTTAAGCACACTTTGCACAGTTCGACATAGTGCTCTACTGGGATCAATATTTTTTTCTTTAGCATAAGCACAAGTATGATTAATTTTGGTGGGAGGTGTATTCAAATCAGGAATTTTAACTCGTAAATCACGTGGTATATGAGTGATTTGTAATTCTTTTTTTTCCGGATTAAAAGAAAGTAGCATTAAGACATCAGGTCTAGAAAATAATTCCTTCCCACCTCTGGCATCATGTCCTGCGAGCAGGACTGTGAAAGGCTTGGATGTATCAACTTCGTCATCGTCAAGATTATTCTTGGTTTGAGTGCTAGAGAATGTATCCCAGAGCACGCAGCTGGTATAGCCACATGTTGTTGCCAAAACTAAGCTAAGAGGAAATAGTATATAAGAGAGTACTTTACGAGTCTTCGTCTTTTTCATTCATCTAGGCCTCCATAATACTCTTTTTTTTCATTTTATATCATTTTTTACCAAAAAACAAAGTGTGGAATTTTTTGCATTTATAGTCTAAGAAAATGCTGCTAGCTATAAGTTCTCTAATAGGCTGAAGTTTTTTTTAGATAAATAGAGTTTTTTATATCAAACATTTTTTTTGTTTGCTACATATATTGTAATGTTCACCGTGCAATTTAGTGAATTCAAGTAGATCAGTAGACTTATTAATCCTAGATCACCAATCTCTTACATGATAGCGGAGGTGTTGTTTATGAGTTGTGGTTATGGTTGTGGCGGATGCGGCGGATGCGGCGGATGTGGATACGGTTGCGGCGGATGCGGTTACGGGTGTGGCTGCGGATCTGGTTGTGGAGGCTGCGGTTCTAGTTGTGGTGGCTGCGGTTCTAGTTGTGGCGGCTGCGGTTCTAGTTGTGGTTGTGGCGGCTGCAGTTATGGTTGTGGTTATAACGGCTGTGGCTCTTGCTATAGATACAGATATTATGGCTGTAATAATTTTGGTTGCTATAACTCATGCGGTTACAATAGCTGTTGTCCTTCTTATAGTTGCTGTTACTCCTCGTGCTGTTCCAATTGTTGCTGTTAAAAATCGCAAGGGGTTATAACTCATAATTATTTGTCTATCAATGCGGGGGTGATACTTTGTATAACTGGTCTAAATGTTGTTGCGACTGGTGTTGTTACGGTTACAACTATGGTGGTCATTCCTACTTATTAAAAATTGGTTCAGGATGTCACTATGGCGTTTGTGGTTTATGCTAGAGAAGAAACCGTCCCTCTATTAAAGGGGCGGTTTTTTTTGTGCTATAATAGAAAAAATAGGTACATAGTGGGTGATCATATGGTTAGTAGATTATTTTTTTTCCTAATTGTAGCTGCCGGATTAGGAACAGTTGTTTTTATTGGGATTAGAATGTTATTTAAGATATTACCTAGGGCGTGTACGTTAAGGACAAAAGCTTATCATGTTGTAATTATTACATTAAATAGTCAGCAACGTATAGAATGGATGGTCTGGTCCCGGAAGTTTTGGAATCAATATAGCGATAGTGCTGGTCAAATTACATGTTTGGATTTAGGCTCAACGGATGATACACTTTTAATTTTAGAAAGATTGCGTTATAAAGCACCACAGCTTAGAGTGGTCTCCCTTGAACAAGTGGTTAAAATAGAGGAGGCTATAGAGAAGTGGCTTGAGCGGGAGTATCAGAATAAGGATCGCCTAATTGTACTAGATCTTAGAGAGAGTAGCAATAGCATAGAGCAACAAACAGAGCTAGCTTAGAAAATTATCAGTCAAAATAATATGGTACATACTTTTGGTTTTTGATAGTATAAGGTTTGTTAGGAGGCGGACTGTACTAAAAAAATATATTATTACACGATAGCTGATGAAAAGAAGCTGAGGGTTAGTTTAAATATTACAGTCGATCACTATTATTGGAAAAAGCGATTGCAAAAGTTAAAAGTGCAACGTGTTACTTGTTCCCTTAGCTACCCTAGCAAATTAGCAACAGTTTTTGCTCAGGATGCTGGTTCGATAAGTTGGACCCACCTTTCAAAGCGCAGTAAACTTTATCAGCAACTTTTAAGTGGTCGCTTACTACTTTTTTCGGAAGTGTTAGCTTGTTTAGCGGCTCACAAGGTTTGTGATGCGTTAAAACTAATAACAGCTGGGCTGCAACTTTTGATTTTAAGAGAAGAGTTGTATTTAGTGCCAGCTATAGACAATAATAGTAAAAAGTGCAATCGATGTTTAACTTTTGATTCCAAGTCTATCTGTGCTATAAAATGTGCAGCTTGTAATGACGAATGCTATATGTGTCTTGGGTGTTTTATGATGGGTAGGGCGCGTTCCTGTTTACCGCTCCTAGTTTTTAAGACTTTAGAAGTTCCGATTAGTAAGAATATGCTAATGCCAATTGCTAGAAAGATTAAGCTAACAAATCCCCAAGCACAAATAGTTGATAAACTTAACAATTTTATTAATACCACTAAAAAGCAAGAGCTTCTTTTTTTCGCAGTTACTGGAGCTGGTAAGACCGAGGTAATCTTAACGGTCATTGTGCCTTTACTGGCTAAGGGTCTAAAAATTTTATGGGTGGCGCCACAGAAAGAGGTTGTGAGCGGGTTATATCACTATTTGACCACGGTATTGCCTAAGGGGTTAGTGTTGCTTTTGTGTGCTGGTTCCAAAGACCTTTGGCAACGGGCTTTGCTCGTGGTTGCAACCGTGCAACAAGTTCTGCGTTACGCTTCTTATTTTGATTTTTTAATTATTGATGAGGCCGATGCCTTTCCTTTAAATAATAATCTTGCGATGTGGTCTTGGCTAAAACGTGCGGCCATACCACATACTAAGCGGCTGGTAGTAACAGCAACTCCACTACCTTCTTGGCTAAAGAATGTTTTTCGAGGCGAGATGCCTGCTGTCTTTCTGCCTGTTCGATACCATGGTCAGCCTCTTCCTTTGCCAAAAATTTTTTATGTACCAAGGATACGGAATAAGTTAATAGCAGGTGAAGAGATACAGGTTTTTAAGGAGTTTTGTGCGCGGGTAATAGCTACAAAAGGAGAAGGATTAATTTTTGTCCCAAGACAAGAACTAATTCCACTTATCCTCTATGCTTTAAAAGCATATGCTACTTGCATAAAAGCTACGGGGGTTTCAGCTAGTGATATAGCTCGATCAACGAAAGTAGCAAAACTTTATAAGGGAAAATTAAATTTTATGGTTACAACAACTCTTTTAGAACGAGGTGTAACATTTCCGCGCTGTCATGTCTTAGTAATGTGGGCTGAATATTTTACGCACAGGGCGTTAATCCAAATGGCTGGTAGAGTAAGGCGCAAACATTCTTATCAGTTAGGTCAAGTCTTCTTTTTAACAGAACGAATAACTAAAGACCAGGTAAAAGTAATTAAAGAGCTAACATTATTAAATAAGCAGGCAAGAAAAGCAGGATTTTTAAAATAAAAGGAGTATAAATTTTGTGAGAGAAGCAATCTCTTTTTTTTTTCCAAAACGTGCTGTCTGTTGGGTTTGTACAAGAGTGTTAGCTGGCTACTTAGTTAATGCTGCACCGTGGATGAGAATATGTTCTTATTGTGCGAACCACTTTCGAGCAATTAAAGCACCACTTTGTTTTAGCTGTGGCTCTATGTTAAGGGGAAATAAGCAGTGTGGGGGGTGTTTAGCTAGAGAACAAAGCTTTTATTTTCAAAATCGTAGTTGTGTTTGTTATTCCAACTTGGTAAAGAGGGTTGTACAGCTTTATAAATATAAAGGTAAAGAGGATCTTTTTATACCTTTAGCATCTTGGATGTTATCCGTACTTTTAAGTGAGTTTGGACAATTTTCTTGGGATTTTTTAACTTGGGTGCCAATGGATAGTTATCGTCTGCAAGAACGAGGGTTTAATCAAGCAAGGATGCTGGCGCTCTATTTAGGGCAGGCGATTAAGAAGCCAGCAAAGGGGTTCTTAGTGCGCAAGAAGCCTAGTTTACCCCAAAGCTTACTTAAGCGAAAAAAACGTTTGTTAATTTCAAAAGGTGTATTTGCGTTAAGTGAATATGCTAATCCAGATGTTTTACAAGGCAAGAAAATTATTATTGTTGATGATGTTTATACCACCGGAGCAACTTTGATTTCCTGTGCAAGTCTTTTGCTGGAAAGTGGTTCGAAGCAAGTTTGTTCAATTACTTTTGCGCGTTAGATGGTTTATCGGTAAAAAAGTCTTGCTCTAATATTAAAAATGATGTACTGTTAACTTTAGAATACTTTGTTAGGAGCTGGAGAGGATATGAATAAGGGCGAATTAATAACTGGTGTAGCAGCAAGAACGTCTTATCCGAAGAAACAGATTACAGAGATCGTTGAAGGTGTTTTTGATGTTATTACGGATGCTTTAGCCAAAGGTGATAAGGTAACATTAATTGGTTTTGGTGGTTTTGAGGTGCGAAAACGCGCTGAGCGTCAAGGGCGCAATCCTCAAACGGGTGCGGCAATTGTGATTCCTGAAAGTTTAGCCCCTGTCTTTAAAGCTGGTAAAATGTTAAAAGAGGCTGTCAATAAAAGCAAATAAGTATTTGCATTAGTTCTCTAAAGGTAACCATTATTT
>JBDKGC010000092.1:0-3498 GCA_039798385.1 Bacillota bacterium | reverse complement strand
CCACTTTTTATATCGGAAATTTAAAATCGTGTGCTTATTGCCCAGTTTTTTTTTAAATTTCTAGTTGGGACTATGTTCCGGTTACATCTGAGAGAGGTTATTTTTAAATGAACCTAAAAAGAATAATAAAATTATCATCATTATTTATAAGTATACCATTGGTACTCATGATAAGCGGTTGTTCATCGAATCATGTACCAACAGCAGAAAATATTACAGATCAGAACTTGATTGACGCTATCGAGCAAAATGATGGCATCAAGGTAAGAGCTGCCTTAGCTAGCGGTATTAATCCTAATGCGCGTACTAAATCTAGTTTTTTCGGGCTGCGTGTTTATGATCATGTCACCGCTTTACATTATGCCGTGACTAAAGGACATATTCGTGCAATAGAGGCGTTGATTGCTAATGATAAAACGGATGTAAATGTTCAAAATGATTACCAGGAGACTCCTTTACATTATGCTGCCCAATGCTGCCCATCGCGTAGTGCAACTGAAATTGTTAAAAAGCTTTTAGCTACAAAAAAGGTGGTTATAAATGCAAAAGATTGGCTAGACGACACACCCTTACATATAGCGTCTAATGAGGGGCGAACTGATATAGTTGCTGTTTTGCTAGATAATAGTACAAATGTCAATGAACGCAATAATTCCCAAAAGACTCCATTACATTTGGCAGCTTCAAAAGGATATGCGGACATAGTTGCTAAACTATTAGCCAAAGGAGCGGATTACACACTATTAGACAGCGATAATCAGACTGCTCTTGACCTAGCACAAAAAAATAATCATCCAGAAGTAATTAAGCTATTAACAAAAAAACTATAGTTTCTAAATGATCATCACAAATTAAATAGTTAACCTGTTGATAAAAGGTACTAGATTTCAATGCAGCTCATTCACAATATTGCAGTTGCAGGAAGTATGGCAACAACTGTTCTTTCTCCTTCTGATTCTGTGCCGCTAATGCCAGCCACATCCCAACTAAATTCAAATTTAGCACATAGAAGACTGATGTATAGTCACATATTTTTAGCTGCTTTACCCTGTCATTAATTATTTAATCAATTTTTTTGTTGCAAATGTTTTACATGTTGGTAACCACTGGATGGGGCTGGTATAGTTCGTCTAAAAATCTTATATCATCTTCCGTTAAAGTTACTTTATCCAAAGTATTTATTGCTTCTTCCAAATGATGAATATTACGAGCACCTATAATTGGTGAGGTGACACCTGGCTGCTGTAAAACCCACGCTAACGCTATTTGCGCCATGCTTCTCCCCTGCCTTGCAGCTAATTTTTCCACTCGCTTTAAAACTTCAAAATCGTTTGGTGCATAGTACATTTTGTGAGCATGGGTATCACTTTTTGCACGTTTTGTTTTAGACGCTAGGCTAGATGGCTTCGTTAAAAATCCACGGGCCAACGGGCTCCATACCATAATACCAACGTTCATATCTAAACACTGTGGTATCATCTCCCGTTCCTCTTCGCGAAAGACAAGATTATAATGATTCTGCATGGAAATAAACTTAGTAAGGTTATTAATCTTTGCAGTATATTGAGCTTTTGCAAACTGCCACGCATACATACTAGAGGCACCCAAATAACGCACTTTACCACTCTTTACCAAATCATGAAGCGCTTCCATCGTCTCCTCAATCGGCGTCTCATTATCCCAACGATGAATCTGGTATAAATCTATATAATCTGTTCGCAAACGCTTAAGTGATGCTTTACACGCGGAGATAATATGTTTGCGAGATAATCCACGCCCGTTCAAATTAGAATAACTGTCGTTGGCATCCTTGTTTAGAGGGAAGTAGACCTTGGTTGCTATTACCACCTCGTCTCGTTTAGCACACTCCATCAAAAGCTTACCGGTAAGCTCCTCACTACGCCCATAAGAATACATATTTGCAGTATCAAAAAAGTTAATTCCAAGCTCCACTGCACGCCGCACTAAAGGGCGAGCTGTTTCCTCATCAAGCACCCAATCGCGCCATGTTGGATCACCATAAGTCATCATTCCTAAACAAATACGCGACACCTTAAGACCGGATTTACCTAAATTCCTATACTCCATCTTTTTTCACACCCTTAATCAACTATGACGTCCTCCATATTGAAATAAATTAGCTTTTAATTCATAGCTTTTGACTGTAAGCAGTCAGACTCCTTTGATAACATAACAAAAGTATACGATTAACCGGTAAGTTAGCTTGGCTTAGATGACTACTAGCCTCAGGACCTATCAAGCATAAAAAAATGTCAGTGCAAACCAACGTTAAGCTTGGTTTGGGTTTGCTTCTTTTTTAAATTAGTCTCTTCTCCCACAAAACAACCGGATTAATACAATTTGGACTAATACAACCATTGGCCTGCAAAGTAGGCCAAGTTAAAGTAAATACAACACTTTTCTCATAGCCTAGCTTCTGATAAACAGGTTCGGCAAAATTTTGATAGTTAGCTGGTCTTCTAGGATCATCCGTCGCACGGACCACCGTATAGAGACAAACTCTTTGAAAGCCTAGTTTACGCGCCACCTGTTCAAATTCAGCTATACCTTGCTGCATTAAGCCCCGACCTCGATAGCTCGGTTTAATTATAATATCATTTAGACAATAGTAACTGCTGAGGTTAACCAGCTTGTTTTGCAACTGGTTTCGTTCCGTTTCCTCAAACGTATCCATACTAGCTAAAGAACTACATGCAGCGTACCCAACAAGCTGCCCAGCAGCTGTCTTTGCCACAATAATGCTGGCTTTGGGTCGCGAGGCATAAAAAGAGTTTGAAGCAGAGGGTACTGCCGTTTCACCTGCATACAGATATGGAAATGATTGAAAATATTCAGTCCGCCAAGCATTGATTCTCTTTAGCAAAGAGAGACATTCTTTGCCCATATGCACCTTCCACTTAATTTCTACCGTTAATCACTCCCATGATTATTCCTAACCATCTAATTATACTCTATTAGTATTATTAACTTACGAACCACTTTTATAATAGTAAAGTATGCTACTACTTACCTGCCTGAAGAAATAAAAACGAAGGAGCAACATCTCGCGCCACTTTTAAGCGTGGATTCTGCTCACAAGCCGCTCGACTTGGTTTAGGTTCCTTTAGCTTTTTAAGCACAAACCCTACCTCCAAAAGCTCATTCACATAAGTAGCAAGCGTTCGATGAAAAGCTAATGAAGTAAAATTCTTTTTATTATGCTTTTTTTCTTCTTTAGATAGACTCCAAGAAAACTGCCACGGACCTTCTGTAAAATAATTAGCTACCACACGACCGGTGCAATTACCATCTTCATCTACGACCTTGGTGTAATAAGGAGGTAAAAAACAGAGATGGGTAATGCTAAAAAAGATTTCTCCCGCTCTCCTATAAGTGATTAAATCTACTCATTAGGTTTGGGACTCCCATGTCCCTCAATTAATTTTTTGGAGACTGATAGCGAATGGTTATTCCTATCTGCCAATGTTCCCCGGTACA
>JBDKGC010000091.1:0-18754 GCA_039798385.1 Bacillota bacterium | reverse complement strand
GCTTTTACTGAATTAACAAAAGGTAGCGAAAGTCGTCCACTAAGTAAAAAAGAACGGCGTGAACAAAAACAAAAACAAGCTCAGGATTTTGAACTCGATGAAATAACAACAAGTACTTTTGAAATAGATCAACCAAAGGATTGGAAAGATTTTGCTACTACCTCTAATCCGACAACAAAAGAACTTCAAGACCAACAAAAAAAAGCCAAACTAGAACGCAAACAGCAAGAACAACAAAAAAAACAACTAGAACTAGAACAAAAATCTCTTATGCCAAAAACAGGACCTAGTCCTGAAGAAAAAGAGGCTAAAGCTTTAGCTAAAGCTACAAAAGCAAAAGAGACAAGAGAAAAACTGGAACTACTAGCCCAGGCACGAAAAGAAAAAGAAAAAGAACGTCAAGAAAAACTTACAAAGGCTATGGTTATAGTTCGCGATCAGTCCAAAGGTGATATTGATAAGGAACAAGAAAAGATCCAAATAGCTTATGAGAGTAGTTTGAATAAACCCCTAATAAAACAGTATGAATTCGCTGAAAAATATGTAAAAAAACAAAAAAAAGCAATAGACGCAGTTTATCAATATTTAAATGCTACTTTAGGTACTATAACACCAAACCTTGACCCTAAAGATTTTAAAAGTCGTGTAGAATCAGAAGCACCAATAGTACTAAATGAAAAAATTGATTTTGAATGGGATATATTTGAAACACTAGGTAATAAGGAACAACAAAAGCTAGCAAAAATTTTTGCGAAATACGAAGCACAACAATACAAAGCAGCTGTCTTAGCCGAGGATTTAGTAAATAGTTTGAAAGTTGCACATGAAAATCCTGGCCAGTTCTTGGCGCGGTACGATCAATGGGTGCAGGCAACAGCTAAGAAGCAAGAAGCTAAAAAGCGAAGGTATCGTGTAAAACGAGCTAAAACAGAATTGGCAGCTTCTATAACACTTACACAAGGATCTACATCTTCTTCTCCTGGCGAAAGCTAAAGCGCTAAACCCAAAATACAGAAAAATTACAACTGCTATCTAATGTTTGGTTACAACAATTGTTGTAACCATTTTTTTATTTGCCCGGCCTATCCCGGCCTGTAAATAAAGTTTTATTTGAAATTTGGTTGATAATCGCCACCACCACTCGGCGCCAACCTCTTTTCCAACTTGACAACGCTTATCCCGACGTGGTGTGGTTTTATATACACAAAATATAAAAAGGGGCCATAGCCGTATGCTATATAACAAAGGTAAGTTAACAAAACTTTCGATTCATATAATGCTCTGGCCCAGTCTCTGTTTATTAGGAATGCAAACCTCTGCAACCGATAAACCAACAAAGACTACAACTTTAGGCAATCATATGCCACCGAGCTCCTTACCGCAAACATCTGCCTGGACCAAACCTGATGAAGTAAAGAAAATAACTGAGAAGCTTGCTAAAACCAGCCTAACACCGCCAAGTGCGCGAATAAGAAACAAAAAATAGATTTCGGAGAAAAACACATCTAGCGTTAAAACAGCAAGAGCTTTACATCCGGCTACAACAACAAAATTGTAGCCATTTTGTGTCGCTTACTATAAAATAAAGTTTTATTATTGCTCTTAAGTTTGATATAATTCAAGCTAACCTTTAGCTAACGAGGTCGATAGCATGCGCTTAGATAAATTTTTAAAAGATTCACGTCTTATCAAACGTCGAACAATTGCCCAAGAACTTTGCAAAAACGGGCGCGTCTTAATAAATGACCGCCCCGCCAAACCCGGCTCGCTTGTCAAAATTGACGATACTTTGACAATCTCCTTTGGCACTCAAAAGAAACACGTGCAAGTTTTAAAACTACCGACTTCCTCCAGCAAAATAGCGGCGGAAGGCAGCTATCTTGAACTATAAGCTACTTTAGACTGGGTATCTTTTTTTCTTTAGGCCTGATCGATGGAAAGTAAACTACGTCTCTGATCGACGGCGTATCTGTTATTAAAGCTACAAAGCGATCAATTCCTAGGCCTAGCCCAGACATTATTGGCAAACCATACTCCATCGCTTGCAGGAAATCCTCATCATACATCATCGCCTCTTCGTCGCCAGCTTCACTTTGTTTTCGTTGCTCCAAGAGTAACTGACGTTGCACTGTTGGATCAACTAGTTCGGAATAAGCTTTAACAACCTCCCAGCCATTAACTACCAGTTGAAACATTTCTAGCACCTTGGGATTATCTGTTTCTCTACGTGCCAAAGGACAGAGCGCCGCTGGTTGCTGCGTGATAAAAGTAGGTTGGACTAGGGTTGGCCTGGCATATTTTTTATAGAGCGCATCTACCAATGCTGGATAACTAGCATATTGCGCTGCATCTAGCTCCAGTTTTTTAGAGTTTGAAATAGCCTTTGCTAGGGTCCCATAAGATGTATAGATGTTTAAATCAAGACCGGTTGTCTGCTGCACTAACTCGTGAAATGTAACCTCAGGCCACTTTCCTGAAAAATCTAAAATTTTTCCGCCATAAGATACCTGCAAACATCCTAAAGTCGCCTGCACTACCTCTTGCAGCATTCTATAAATAAATTTAATATTATCCCGGTAATCAAAATAAGCAGCGTAGTACTCCACGGAAGTAAACTCTTGCATATGTGAGGGATCGAGACCTTCATTTCGAAAACTTTTACCTATCTCAAACACCCGTTCATAACCACTTGCTAGTAGTGTTTTAAGAAAAATTTCAGGTGCAATTCGTAGATAAAGTGGAATATCAAGCGCCTTGTGATGCGTTGCAAACGGTTTCGCGGATGCTCCCCCAGCATTTAGCTGCAAGATAGGCGTCTCCACTTCCAAAAAATCCTCTTTTAGTAAGTACTTACGGATGGCATTAATAAATTTATGTCTTATGTTAAATCTAGCCCGCGTTTTACTATTAGTTAATAAATCAAGATATCTGAGTCGTAGTTTTAGCTCTGGATCAGCTAAGCCATGCCATTTTTCCGGCAACGGCCGTAAAGCCTTATTTAACAAGCTACATGTTGCGGCCCGAAGTGTCTTCTCCCCACGCTGCGTGGTAAAGATCTCACCTTCTAGGCCCAAAAAGTCCCCCACATCCAGCACATCCATCAAAAGCTGATACTCTGCCTCACCTAAAACCTGCTTGTTTAAAGAACATTGCAAAATACCAGTGGCATCTTGCAGCTGCAAAAACGTTAATTTACCCATCTTCCGAAGTAACATGACACGTCCAGCCAATCGTACGCCTGATGTTCCATCTGCTAACTCTTTTGCCTGCTCCGTCTGATGCGATTTATGATAGCTACTTACGGCTCCTTTTACCTTACAATACTGGTCCCACTTCTCTTTACGCCTTTGAATAACTTCCTGCACTAAAAACGCTCCTTTCTACTTTTTTATTGCTCTTGACCTGCAATCAAAAGCTGCAGTCTCGTATCAAATGTTATAACCTGTATATTTTTTGCTTTAGAATATCCATACAATAGGGCATCTACGAAGTCAAGTTCGTTTTTCCCATAATACTCTAAAACACTATAAACTAATTTTTTATCCATAAAGCTTACATTATCATAGGATGCAAGCTTCAGTAATGCCTCACAGGTAGCTTCCCGGTCTACCTGATAAACCTTTTCCAATAAAAAGATAACTTTAGAAAGCACTTCAGTTGGAATATAGACGCTGTTTTCTTCTATTATTTTAATCGCTTGCTGAGCTAAATCTTGATCATCATTTAGTAAATACCTTAAAATAACATTCGCATCAACAATCTTCATTTTCTTCACCAGGAGCACTTTTCCTTGCACCTTTTAATGAATTTTTTTCGCCATATTTAGACAAAAAACCACGGGCTTGCTGTGTAGTATCGCTACTTGAGCTAACCATTACAGGTAACAAGATCATCTCTAAATGTTGTCCTTCCAGCTGCTTTGGTAAAGCAACTATATTTTTCAAGGCATCACTATGCACAATTTTCCGCACAAAACACAACGGCTGCCACCACCTTTAGCTTTAATTATAGCACAAGTAAACAAACCGCGGCGCTTAATATGCGCCGCTTCTTTTTATACATCCAGTTATACAACCTTTTGAATTAGTACAATCCAGGAACGAAAGAAAGGTAAGACAAAACGATAATCTATCTCTCTGTTTGCCTCCAGATCAGATAAAAAGTAAGCAGTATTATGAATAGTTCAGCCTCTTCCAAATAATGGGTGGTTAAAATAATTGTAATCCCCTGGGCCTTTAGGTTTTTAATTATTTGCCACAAATCATGCCTGATATGGGGATCTAAACCCACTGTTGGTTCATCAAAAATTAAAGCTTTGGTTTGGCGCTTTAGTGGTTTGAAATTAATTGTTTGCCAGCAATCTTATGTGTATACTGAAGTAGATAGTACTAAAAAAATTTTTTTCGAAAGAGGTATTTGTGCTATGATTTTTGGAAAAATGTTCGCTTCGTTCTCCTGTGGTCTCCCCCTTGTTTTTTCGAGTTTAAGCTTAGCACTTGCAACTGATCACCACCGCCACCCACATACTTTTCTACCTCCGATTGCTTCTCTTGATAGCCTCCCAGATGATGTTACTGACAACACACCATCTCCGTGTGAAAAATCACCAGCCTGTATTATTATTGAACATTCCCGCAACCTCAGTGCGTCGCCAGCCTCTGTCTTCCTTAGCAGCCCACTGATTCCGACTAGTTGTCACCCTGATGGACCAACCAAATTAGAAGTAGAACAACTTGGAAACCGAATTGCCCAGCTAGAACAACGGATTAAGAAACTTGAAGAGCAGCAGTTACATACAGAAACTACAAAAAAGCATCTAGAACGACAATCAACAGACCTAACGGCAAGCAAACAAGCTTCATACACAGCAATAAAGCCTATGACAAACAACTTTTTTCCAACACAATCCACCTATTCTTTATGTAGCTCAAATGGGGCAAGTTTTTTTTCATCCTCTAATTGGTCCTGTAATAGCACAATATACCCTTTTACTCAGCTTAACATTGTAAGATACCCTACAGCGCGGCTCTTGCCTGGTGAAAGTTTCTGTCAATTTAAGGCCTCCCCCCAAATGATCTATCCTTTTTGTTAACAGCCTTTATATAACAAAAAGCCTGCTTTAAATAGCAGGCTTTTTTTATTATAGAAATTTTATTACTTGTCATCCTCAAAATCATAAACAACACAGAAAAGCGCTCTAGCCAAAACCTCAACTAAACTGTTATTGTTCTTGGTCGGTGAAGAGTTGTCATTAGTTGACAAAATTATAGTTGAAGGTGCAGTGCTTGGCTTTTTTGGAGAAGAGGGAACTGCTAGAAGCTCTTTTGAAAGAGCAGGCGGTCTCTTACTAGTAGAAGTAGGCGACGTACCATTATCATCTACAGCTAACAGACTAGAGTACGAGAATGTTGCAATAATACTAGCTAAGATAAGACTTTTTTTTATTTTCAATTACTGTCACTTCCCTCGGAAATTTGTGTGTATTTTAGATAAGTGCTCTAACTAGAATAAGGGTCTCTACTACTCCGCGAATTCCAGCGTCCTCCGCTATAGTTTAAATTTGGACCTAACCCACGGGGCCCGCCTCTTCTTGGAACGCTTGCTCTACATTCTCGAAAAAATTGTGATGATAAATCAGGAGCATAACTCGGCGGATAAAAAGCACTTGGCGTAATAAAAGAAGTATTTGGCACAGCCGCAACCGGAGGAGTTGTGCTAAGCACAAAGGGACCCATAAGCTGGGCTGGAAGCTCAGGTGCTGACACTGGAATAATACAGATCGTCGGAACTTGCGGTACGCCTGCACCAATAGGCGTGTATCCTGTCGATGAAAATGCTACAAGTGGGTTCATTTGAGGAATTGTTTCTTTGCTCAGCTCCCGTTCTAAATCAGGCGGTAAAAATGGTCCAGCTGCTTGTTTTTCGCCTTCACTACTTGTTGATTCCTGATCAGACTCCCCCTCTGATGGCGCAAAAGGAGGAATTGCAGCTATCGGTCTTAAAGGAACAAAGTCTCCTTCTAATAGCGGCGATGGCGTACTACTACCTACTCCTGCTAACGAAGAAACTGGTGGTACTGTCGGTCTCTGGCCTTCTAAAAAAGCTATTCTTTGCTCTAACTCCTTTATCTTTTCTTCTAGCATAAATATTTTGCGTCCAGCTCTTACGGTGTAATTTGTAAAACGTCTATCTACACCGTCAACATCTGTAGGTAGTTGAACTTTATGCCGCTTATGCATCACACGCTTACCTAGCGGAGAAACATCTCGTCCTCCCTTACTATCAAATACATCAAATAGTGTCCTTAGATCCGAAGCAGCGTTTTGTGCTGCCGAGCTAGATAACATCTCGCTGGTAGCACTTGAACTTGCTGGCAGGCAGCTCTCTATACCTCTAGATCCACTTACCGGTGGATTAGCTCTCTCTGGTCCGAAAGGGCCCCCGCATGAGGAACTGGAAGAAACTCTATTTGCGCTTGCTGCTGTTCTCCAATCAGCAGATGAACTGAAGGATGGATTAAAAGACGAACTTGACTGGCTAACATCCATAGCATGTCCCTGATTTAAAAATAATAAGATACTTACTAAACTAATTACAGTTAGTTTGGTTGATAATTTGTTCATTTCTAAAAGAGCTAACTCCTTTTTCTTTAAATGTCTCTAGCCTTCTATTATAAAAAGATCACCACCATTCTAACGAAAACAAACACGTTTAATATGCATTTTATTATAATTAATTTCCAAACACAATACAATTTTAGATTTTTTTTCTAAAATTAAATAATAATTTGCTAAGGCCTTGCTTTTTTAGACACAAAAAAATAAGCCTTACATCAATAAGTAAGGCTTGGTTATAGGTTAATCAAGAATTAGATGATTTGGTGCATCACCATGACGCTAACTAAACCTGGACCACCTAAAAACCCCGTCACCAGCGCGGTAAAGGGATTAATAGGTAGATGGTAATTAAAATGCATCCCAATTAAATTTACAACAAAAAGCGTTAAACCACCACAGCCAATATAGATACAGCCATATCCAAACCAGATAAACGGCTTTTTCCATGAACCACTAAGTAACATTAACAATACTACCGAACCTACTGAACCTAGACCCCACATTGCTAAGTTATCCATTAAGGCATCCCCCTCATCCCAAAAACACTCTTAGTTAAGATTATGTTATAGGGGGACAAGTTATACTAAATATTAAAACAACCCTGGTGGTAAGTTTATACCGGAAGTTAACTGGCCCATATCCTCACTAATCATTGTGGTTACTTTTGCCAAAGCGTCCTTATAAGCCGAAATGATCAAATCCTGCAACATTTCAATATCATCAGGATTGACAACCTCCGGTTTTATTTTTAGGGCAAGTAACTCCTTATGGCCATTCATCGTTACTTCCACCATACCGCCACCAGCACTACTTGTTATTGACTTTTCTGCCAGTTTATTTTGTGCATTTTCCATATCTTCCTTCATTTTTTGCATCTTCTTCATCATTTGACCCATATTATTCATAACAACACACTCCCTTTAAGTATTTAATTCACTATATTTTACCATAAATTTTTTGGTTGACAGTGCTTTAACTACACATCTTAACGTCCAGTGCACTTCAAACACAAAAAATTTAGAAAGCTCTACTTTAGTAGAGCCCCCTAAAATTCTTCTCAAATAATTATAGCTATTTTTCATCAGCAGCATACAGCTGTCCTACCTCTACACCTTCCGATGCCACATGAGAACTTCCAAGATCATCTTCCTCTTTTTTTACTTCTACCTTTATTGATCGGTAACGAGCCATACCCGTACCAGCCGGGATCAATTTACCGATAATTACATTTTCTTTTAAGCCTATTAGTCGATCTTGTTTACCCTTAATTGCAGCATCGGTTAAGACTTTGGTAGTCTCTTGGAAAGAAGCAGCTGACAAGAAGGACTCCGTTTCTAAGGCAGCCTTTGTGATTCCTAACAAAAGCATTCTTGCTACTGCCGGCTGTTTGCCACTCATTAAGGCCCGGTAATTCATATTCTCGTATTCATGAATATCTACCACAGAGCCTGGTAACAACTTCGTATCGCCCGCGTCGGTTACCCGTAGCTTACGCATCATCTGCCGAACCATAACCTCAATGTGTTTATCGTTAATCTCTACCCCTTGCAGACGGTATACTTTTTGCACTTCTTGTAAGATATAGCGCTGTACACCTGCAACACCATAGACTGTTAACAACTCTTTGGGATCAATCGAACCTTCTGTCAATGGCTGCCCTGCTTCCACGACATCACCTACATTTACCAACAAACGTGCATTAGGTAACAAAGCATGTAGTTTATTTTCTACTTCTCCTGCAACCTCGATCTCAACCGAGCTGCCATCATCGTGTATCTCGACTACTTTACCACTTATCTCACTGATGGTAGCTTGCCCTTTCGGATTTCGTGCCTCAAATAGTTCTTGGATTCTTGGCAAACCTTTTGTAATATCATCTCCAGCAACACCACCAGTATGGAAGGTTCTCATCGTGAGCTGCGTTCCAGGCTCGCCGATTGATTGTGCTGCGATAACACCAACCGCCTCGCCTATTTCGACTAGTGTTCCAACTGCTAAATTACGGCCATAACACTTAATACACAGGCCATGTCTCGTGCGACAATGCAATACAGAACGAATATAGACTTGTTCAATGCCTGCTTGCAGTATCTTTTCAGCTATCTCTTCATCAATTATCTCATTTTTATTAATAAGAACCTCGTTTGTCTTTGGATCAGTAATAGTTTGGAAAGAAAAGCGTCCTACTATTCGGTCGTATAAATTCTCAATTACTTCCGACCCTTCTCTAATTGTTTCAACCTTCCAACCCTTATCGGTCCCACAATCTTCTTCCCTAACAATAACATCATGCGCTACGTCAACTAAGCGGCGGGTTAGATAACCGGAGTCTGCAGTCCGCAGTGCCACGTCAGCTAAACCTTTGCGCGCTCCGTGCGTTGAAGTAAAATATTCTAAAACTGTTAAGCCTTCACGGAAGTTAGTTCTAATAGGTTGTTCCATCGTTTTACCTGTTGGGTTAACCATCAGACCCCGCATCCCTGCTAATTGGGTAATATTTGAAATGTTACCCCCTGCTCCTGAGTTACACATAATATAGATTGGGTTTCGGTTATCCATACAACCCATTAAGATTTCAGTAATCTCATCCTTTGCATATTTCCAAGTATCGATCACCTTTTCATAACGCTCTTCGTCTGTTATTAGGCCACGACTATAATGTCTTCTTATCTCATCAATCTTCGCTTCAGCTTGTTTAATAATTAGCTTTTTTTCAGTAGGAACGATAACGTCCGAAACAGACATCGTCACTCCAGCCTTAGTGGAATACTTATATCCAAGGTGTTTAACCTTATCTAAGATCTCAACTGTAACTGTCGTACCAAAGCGTCTAAAACACTCCCCAATTATGACCCCTAAATCTTTTTTACATAACGCGTCTGGGCGTACATGTTCTTTTAAGGCTGCTTGCAAATCTCGGCCTTTATCAAAGATAAAGTACTTATCAGGTACAGCAAAAATATTTTTTAATCCGGGTTCATTAATATACGGAAACTCTTGGGGTAAAATTTCGTTAAAGATTAATTTGCCTACCGAGGTAATTAGTAATGCTTGCCGTTGCTTTTCAGTAAAACCACGATTTGCAATCCCTTTTACTGCAATAAAAATAGTACTATGCAGTGTGACTAACCCATGCTCTAAAGCATTAACCACTTCGCTAATGGCATAAAAAACACGTCCTTCTCCACGCTCACCTGCTAGCTCCATGGTTAAATAATAACACCCTAAAACCATATCTTTCGAAGGGGTCACAACAGGTTTGCCATCTTTCGGATTCAAAATGTTTTGTGCTGCTAACATTAAAATCCGAGCTTCAGCTTGGGCTTCCGCCGATAAAGGAACGTGTACCGCCATCTGGTCTCCGTCAAAGTCAGCGTTATATGCCGTACAGACCAAAGGATGCAATCTGATCGCCCGTCCTTCAACTAGTATAGGTTCAAAAGCTTGGATTCCCAAGCGGTGCAAAGTAGGTGCTCTGTTTAATAAGACTGGATGTTCTTTAATAACTTCTTCGAGTACATCCCAAACCTCTTCTTGTAACCGGTCTACTTGCCGTTTAGCACTACGAATATTATGCGCAATCTCTTTGGCCACTAATTCCTTCATGACAAACGGTTTAAATAATTCTAAAGCCATCTCTTTTGGTAAGCCACATTGATATATTTTAAGGTACGGTCCGACAACAATTACCGACCGGCCTGAATAATCCACCCTTTTTCCTAACAAGTTCTGACGAAACCGCCCCTGTTTACCCTTCAGCATATGCGATAAAGAACGCAAAGGTCTATTTCCGGGACCAGTCACAGGACGGCCACGGCGACCATTATCTATCAGCGAATCGACTGCTTCCTGTAACATTCTCTTCTCATTTTGAATAATTATATCCGGTGCACCTAAGTCCAGCAATCTTTTTAACCGGTTGTTCCGGTTGATCACTCGCCGATATAAGTCATTTAAGTCCGAGGTTGCAAATCGTCCACCCTCGATTTGCACCATCGGTCTAATCTCAGGCGGAATAACGGGCAGAACATCTAGGATCATCCACTCCGGGTTATTACCAGAGGTACGAAAAGCCTCAATCACTTCCAGCCTCTTAATTACACGATCGCGGCGCTGTCCTTGTGCAACTCTTAACTCTTCCTGTAAAGCCGCGGCCTCCTGCTCCAAATTGATTTTACCTAAGAGGACCTTGATAGCTTCTGCTCCCATCATGGCGACAAAAGCTGAACCGTAATTTTCACAATAACTACGGTACTCCTGCTCCGATAAAATTTGTTTTAGTTCTAACGAAGTAGCCCCTGGATCGATCACCACATATGAAACAAAATAAATAATCTCCTCTAAAAACCTTGGCGACATATCTAAAATTAAACCAAGGCGACTGGGAATCCCTTTTAAATACCAAATGTGTGCTACGGGTGCTGCAAGTTCAATATGACCCATCCGTTCCTTACGAACTTTCGACTTTGTTACTTCAACCCCGCAACGATCACATACTACCCCTTTATATCTAATGCGTTTATATTTACCGCAGTGACACTCCCAGTCTTTAATTGGACCAAAAATTTTCTCACAGAACAAGCCTTCTTTTTCTGGTTTTAAGGTTCGATAATTTATTGTTTCAGGTTTTTTGACCTCTCCGCGCGACCACTCCCGAATCTTTTCTGGATAAGCCAGACTAACTCGCATCGACTCAAAGTTATTTACATCGCGCAAGAACATTACCCCCAACTTTTATTAACAGATTTTATAGCACTACTTGGGTTGGATATTAGTTAAACCACCCACTACCTCTAAACTCAAGGCACTATTTCCACTATCTTCCCCAGACTCTTCTAAATCAACAAACTTACCATCGTGCGTTAAGACCTGCACATCAATCCCTAAACTTTGAAATTCTTTAATAAGCACACGTACAGATTCTGGCATCCCAGGTTCTGGTATATTTTCACCTTTCACCACTGCTTCATAAGTCTGGACCCTACCAACCACATCGTCCGACTTAATTGTCAACAGCTCTTGCAAAGTATAAGCAGCACCATAAGCCTCCAGTGCCCAAACTTCCATCTCTCCAAACCGTTGGCCTCCAAATTGCGCTTTACCACCCAGTGGTTGCTGCGTCACTAAGGAATATGGTCCTGTAGAACGAGCATGAATCTTATCGTCAACCATATGTGCCAACTTCAGCATATACATGACGCCCACCGTAACACGGTTTTCAAACTCTTCCCCCGTTCTACCATCACGCAGTACGACCTTACCATCCGCATCGCAACCTGCTTCTTTTAAAGCATCCACCACATCTTCTTCTGTGGCACCATCAAACACTGGGGTTGCCATATAAATACCAAGCGCTTTCGCCGCCATACCCAAATGAACTTCGAGCACTTGACCAATATTCATCCGTGAAGGCACGCCTAACGGGTTTAATACGACATCGACCGGCCGCCCATCTGGTAAGAAAGGCATATCCTCCTCAGGAACAATCCGTGCAATAACGCCTTTATTCCCGTGGCGCCCTGCCATCTTATCTCCCTCAGAAATTTGCCGTTTTTGCGCAATATAGACACGGACTAACTTATTTACACCGGGAGCTAATTCATCGCCGTTTTCCCGGTTAAAGACTTTTATATCAACAACAATCCCTTCGGTACCATGCGGCACACGCAAGGAGGTATCACGAACTTCTCTAGCCTTCTCACCAAAGATAGCATGTAGCAAACGTTCTTCAGCTGTAAGCTCGGTCACACCCTTTGGCGTTACTTTACCAACCAAAATATCGCCTGGTTTTACCTCTGCTCCAACACAGATTATACCCTGCTCGTCCAAATACTTAAGGGCATCATCACCGACGTTAGGAATGTCACGCGTCATCTCCTCAGGCCCAAGTTTTGTATAACGAGCCTCTGAGTCATATTTTTCAATATGAATTGAAGTATAGACATCCTCTTTAACTAAACGATCACTTATTAAAATTGCATCTTCGTAGTTATAGCCTTCCCACATCATAAAGGCCACCAACACATTGCGGCCTAAAGCAAGCTCACCTTGATCGGTTGAGGGGCCATCCGCAATCGCTTCTCCTTTGGCTACCTGATCGCCAATCCTAACCAAGGGATGTTGATTTACACAGGTTAAATGATTAGAACGAGAAAACTTAGTAATATCGTATTTATCAAGCTCATCTTTCGCTTCATCAGGTCTAACGCGAATTTCATTGGCAGAAACGTATTCGACAGCTCCATTGCGACGAGCATGAATCAAGACACCAGAATCTCTAGCAGCCAAATGTTCTATCCCTGTTCCAACCAAAGGTGCTTCAGGAGCTAAAAGCGGAACAGCTTGTCGTTGCATATTCGAACCCATCAAAGCGCGGTTTGAGTCATCATTCTCTAAGAACGGGATACAAGCCGTAGCAATCGAAACCACTTGTTTGGGTGAAACATCCATATAATCCACTCGACTGACCGGAACATTTAGCACATCGCCTCGATATCTGACCGTAACAAACTCACCTAATAACGAGCCATCCTCAGCAACTTCGGCATTAGATTGAGCAATATAGTAGTTATCCTCTTCATCCGCTGTTAAGTAGTCAATCCGCTCTGTAACACGTCCGGTTTCAGGATCAACAAAACAATAGGGCGTCTCAATAAAGCCATACTCATTGGTTCGGGCATAAGCTGACAAAGAGTTAATTAACCCAATATTTGGCCCCTCCGGCGTCTCAATTGGACACATCCGACCGTAATGTGAGTTATGCACGTCTCGAACCTCATAACCAGCACGATCACGGGTCAAACCTCCCGGTCCTAAAGCTGATAAGCGCCGCTTATGTGTTAGCTCAGCTAAGGGATTAGTCTGATCCATAAACTGCGATAACTGACTGCTTCCAAAAAACTCCTTAACCACCGCAACTAAAGGGCGAATATTAATTAAAGCTTGAGGCGTAATAGCATTAATATCCTGAATTGACATCCGCTCTCGAACGACACGTTCGATCCGCAACAGACCAATGCGAAATTGATTTTGCAAAAGTTCTCCAACCGAACGGAGACGCCGATTGCCTAAGTGATCGATATCGTCGACCAAGCCCACGCCATGCATCAAATTAATAAAGTAACTAATGACAGAGACAATATCAGTGGAGGTCAAGGCTCGAGAATCACTCTCGCCAAAGGTTGCACTTACTTTAAGCGGTTCATCTTGATCAACATCAATTGAAATAGTCTGCAAAACAGCGGTCTCTTCTTCTAAAATACCACCTTGTAAATTATATTTCTTAACACCTACCGCCTTTTCTCCCACGAGACAAGGCATTATCTTATTTAGCAGACGCCTATCAATAATTTGACCAGCCGAGGCAATAATCTCTCCCGTACTTTGATCCACTACATCTTCAGCTAATTTTTGATGCAACAACCGGTTCTTTAATTGCAACTTCTTATTAAGTTTATAGCGTCCGACTTTAGCTAAATCATATCTTTTTTGATCAAAAAACCGATTGTATAAAAGGGGTCGAGCGTTTTCGACAGTTGGAGGCTCGCCTGGTCTAAGCCGTTCATAAAGTTCGAGCAAGGCCTTCTCAGTACTATTAGTCGAATCCTTAGCCAGTGTACTCCGCAAATACTTGGAATCTCCAAGCAATTCCAAAATCTGATCGTTGGAACTAAACCCTAGCGCACGCAGCAAGATGGTCATCGGCAACTTACGGGTCCGATCAATGCGGACATAAATTACATCTTTGGCATCGACTTCCAATTCAAGCCAGGCACCACGATTCGGAATAACAGTAGCCGAATAAAGTTTTTTACCATTTTTATCGACACGCGAGTTATAATAAACACTAGGTGAACGGACCAATTGACTAACAATTACCCGCTCTGAACCATTATAAATAAAGGTACCGGTATCAGTCATTAAAGGTAACTCACCCATAAACACTTCTTGTTCCTTAACTTCACCAGTCTCTTTATTAATTAACAGCACTCGAGCCCGCAAAGGGGCCGCATACGTAACTTCACTCTCTTTCACTTTATCTAAGGGATACTTTGGCTCACCAAGCTCATAATTAGCAATTTCCAAAATCATATTCCCTGTAAAGTCTTCGATCGGTGAAATCTCGTCAAATATCTCTCTTAAACCTTGCTTCAAAAACCACTTATAAGACTTCTGTTGTATTTCAATTAAATTTGGAAGTTCTAAAGCTTCACTAACACGAGAATAGGTCCTGCGCTTTCTGCGACCACAACTAACCACTTTTCCTGCCAAAGAAACTCCTCCCTCTTTAGCACTCTCTTTAGCTAAAGTCTGTTATTTTTATCCTAGAAAGCAATTCTATTACTTAAGTTCAACGGTTGCTCCGGCCTTTTCTAAAACGTCTTTTAACTTGTCAGCATCTTCTTTCGCTAGACCCTCTTTAACCGGTGTCGGTGCTTTTTCTACTAATTCCTTGGCCTCTTTCAAACCAAGAGACGTTTCAGCACGTATCGCCTTGATGACATTAATTTTAGACGAACCAATACTTGCTAATATAACATCAAAAGAGGATTGTTCTTCCTCGGCAGCCGCACCAGCGCCGGCGCCACCAACTACAGCCACAGGAGCCGCAGCCGATACACCAAATTTTTCTTCAATCGCTTTAATAAGTTCATTTAATTCTGTAACTTTCATATTTTCAACAGCTTCTAAAATTTTTTCTTGAGTCACTCTAATTTCCCCCAATTAATATTTTTAAAAAGTTAGGAAGCCCGTTCGTTAAGAACAGCCTGCAAGGTAGCAGCCAGTTGACGCATCGGTGCTTGCAACACATTTAACAACATCGCTAACAAAACTTCACGTGCCGGTAGTGCTGCTAACGCTTCTAACTCCGCACGATCGCAACTTTTCCCTTCAATTACGCCACCCTTTAACGTGAGCTTCTTAGTCTTCTTAGCAAACTCATACACAACCTTAGCCGGCGCCAAGGGATCACTCGCTGAAAAAGCTAACATATTAGCCCCTGATAAATATTGGGTAAGCTCGCCTAGCTCTAACTTGTTTGCGACGCGCTCCGTAATGGTGTTTTTTACAACTCGCAAAACCACCTCTTGCTCACGCGATTGGCGTCTTAAATCAGTAGTTTCTTGGGCATTCAAACCGGTATAATTAGCCACTACAACCCCTTGGCTTTCACGCAAGCACGCCTCTAAATCAGCAGCAATCTCTTCTTTTTTTTGCCGCGTTATTGACATCAGCACAGAGCCCCTTTCGCTTAAAATAAAAAACTTACCCCGTAGCGAAGCAAGTTTTAAAGCTAAACAAAACGACCGCTCTACAAACTAACCTCGGTAGGAAATTAAGCGCTACTAAGCTCGCACCTACAGTCTACGGTTAATATATAAATTTCCTCTATTTTACCACATGTTGTTTAAAAAGACAAGGAAAAACTAAAAGCTATATTATGCTTGCCAGAAATTAGTTGCTATTATGCTTGCCAGAAATTAGTTGCTGCAGAAATTAGTTGCTGCAACAGCTAAGATAATACTTTAAATATTAATTGCATATAAATTGTAATAACAAAGTTAACTTAAAAAAGGAGAAAAAATGAAAAAAAATAACGATGACCCCTCTGCTAGTGTAAGTAATTCTGAAGGTTTTGGGCCAAACGCTAAAGCTACAGGTACCAACTCTACAGCGTTAGGCGCATCATCTGAAGCATCTGGAGAAAATGCAACAGCTGTGGGGTTTTATGCTATTTCAGCAGGCCTGAATTCCACAGCCTTAGGTACAGCTGCTCAAGCGACCGGTAGTGATGCTATAGCTTTAGGAAATACATCTAACGCTTCGGGCAGTAGCGCTATAAGCCTCGGACCAAACTGCTCCGCACAAGGAGTTAATTGTATAACAATGGGATACAAATCTACTTGTACAGGCAATGGATCTATAGCAATGGGGGAAACCGCTACAGCAACAACCGGCCTATCCATAGCTTTAGGGCCTAGCGCCTCTTGTTCAGGCAATTATTCCACCGCAATAGGACCTTCTTGTTCAGCACAAAATACTTACTCCATAGCAATTGGACACACAGCGCAATCCAAAAACACTCATTCTATGGCATTGGGACGAGATGCTGTGGCATCAGGGGATTACTCTACAGCAATTGGAAATGCTAGCTTGTCAGAAAAACTATACTCTACCGCCCTTGGTTCAAATGCACAGGCCTTTGAAGAATACTCTGTGGCAGTAGGCCGTGGTAGCACTTCTGCTGGAAGGAATGCTACAGCAGTAGGAAATAGCTCGTTTGGAACTGGGCATTATTCAACTGCTCTAGGAAATGGTGCTAATGCGACTGGTATTTCTAGCATTGCGTTAGGCAGTAATGCATACGGAGGGGGTGGTGGTAGTAGTTACATTACAGCTTTGGGGACAAGCGCTCAAGTAGCAGCAACTAAAAATTCTACAGCTCTAGGCTACGGAGCAATTAACCTCGCTGATAACTCTATCATGTTGGGTAATAGCAGTATTACGTCACTTTACTGCTACGCAAATTTAACCAAACTATCTGATGGTCGTTTTAAGAAAGAAGTTAAAGCAGATATACCAGGCATTAGTTTTATCGAGAAACTGCAACCCATCTCCTACCAACGCAATCGCGAAGCTGAGCGCAATTTTCTTGAAAAAAACCATTGTGCTTGCACGTTGTCGGAAGAAGATCTGGTAAAACGTCATCTAGGTTTTATTGCACAAGACGTGGAAAAAGTCTGCGAGGAACTGGACTTTGAGTTCGAAGGCCTTGACATTCCTAAAACAGAAAACCAACCTTATCATCTAAGCTATACAGTATTTATTATGCCACTTGTTAAAGCTGTTCAAGAAGTAATAGAACAAAATAAAAAATTAGAACTACGGCTAGCCGAACTCGAAGAAAAAATATACAACTAGTAGCTTATATCGAATTTATTAACATAGATAACCTAACCCGGATTGCCGCGGCCTATGGCCTCGCTATGACAAAAGAGCTTTCATAACTAATAACTATACAACCACAAAAAAACCCCTCGCAGTTCGAGAGGTTTACACTTATTCATAAAAAATGCACTATAGCAAGCTATGCTGTTTTGCTTACCAATAACTCCGCAACGTTTAGGTTGACCGAGGGCCCCATCGATGTTGAAACTGTTAGCTTCTTCATATAGGTACCTTTGGCAGCTGCTGGTTTTACTTTTGTCAACTCATTAACTAACGCTTTTAGGTTATCGGCTAACTTTTCCGCGGTAAAGGATTTTTTCCCAATTACAACATGAACATTACCAGCTTTATCTGCTTTATAATCAGCTTTCCCAGCCTTAACATCTTTAACTGCTCGTTCAACTTCAAAGGTAACTGTACCCATTTTAGGGTTCGGCATTAAACCACGCGGTCCGAGAACTCGGCCCAAGGCTCCAACCTTTGCCATCATATCTGGAGTTGCAATTACAACATCAAACTCTAACCAACCTTTGCCAATTTTTTCAAGCAACTCTTCTGCACCAACAAAATCCGCACCAGCGCGTTTAGCTTCTGCTGCTTTTTCTTGATTAGCAATGACTATCACTTTCCGATTTTGACCTGTTCCGTTGGGTAAAACAATTGAACCCCGCACCTGTTGATCGGCTTTCTTAGTATCTATACCTAAACGAAATACCGCTTCGACTGTCTCGTCAAACTTGGCATAAGCAATTTTTTTAAGCAGCGTAAGTGCAGGCAAAACTTCATACTTAACCTCTTTGTCCACCTCTTTCAAAGCGGCGGTATATAATTTTCCACGCTTACCCATCATTAGAAACTCCCTTCAAATAAAAAAACTAACCTTCGACCGTAACACCCATACTGCGAGCCGTACCGGCAATAATGCGCTGCGCCGCTTCTATATTAGCAGCATTTAAATCAGGCATCTTCGCCTCGGCAATTGACTTAAGCTGCTCACCACTCAATTTCCCAACTTTCGTCTTATTAGGCTCGCCAGATCCCTTCGCTAAACCAATCGCTTTTTTTATTAAATCTGGGACAGGCGGTTGTTTGGTAACAAAAGTAAACGACGAGTCCTCGAAAACAGAGATTTCAACCGGAAGCACATTTCCCTCTTGTTTCGCAGTTCGATCATTAAACTCTTTTAT
>JBDKGC010000090.1:0-22000 GCA_039798385.1 Bacillota bacterium | reverse complement strand
CTCTATACTAATGCACTTTATGGTTTTGCTAAGATGATTTTTAAATTGCTAGCTGATGAGCAACCAACCCATATGTTGGTTGCTTTTGACGCTGGACGAGCAGTCTTTCGTCATCAGGAGTACGCTCTATATAAAGAAGGACGGATGAAGACGCCAAGTGAACTGTCCGAGCAGATTCCTTACATCCATCAGCTACTTGAGGTATTGGGTATCTGCCACTACCAATTAGACCAATATGAGGCTGATGATATCATTGGTACCTTAGTAGCCCGCACAACTTGTCCCAAGCTAATTATTAGCGGGGATCGTGATCTTCTGCAGCTTTTAAACAAAGAGACAGCTATGCTTTATATCTCCCGCAAAGGTCTTAGTCAAGCTAAAAAATATACTGCACTAAGCTTCGAAGAAGAATATAGCTTAAAACCGGCGCAACTAATAGATTTAAAAGGGCTGATGGGTGACAAATCCGATAATATTCCAGGCGTACCACTGGTAGGCCCCAAAACAGCCAGCAAACTACTACATAAATTTGGTACCCTCGAAGCAGTACTAGCTAATTTCAAGCAAGTAGAGGGAGTAAAACTACAAGAACGACTACGTGACTTTAAAGAGCAGGCACTTCTCAGCAAAAGACTAGCAACAATTTGCCTAACTGCCCCGCTCAAAATAGATCTAAAGGACTTAGCGGTAAAAAGCTTCTTACCAGCCAGCGTTAATAAGTTTTTACGGTCTTTTGAACTAACCTCCTTGCTGGTTAGCGAAACAACGGCCGCCGCCATCAAAGAGCCGGTTGAAAAAGAAAAAATATCGGCACCACCCTCTATTGAAGCTTTTCAGAAGTTTCTTCAAGCACCAGTACTTGCGCTATCTTTTACTGAACCTGAACCACCCAACATCATGGTGAGCGATGGCAAAACAGATTTTTTCATCAACTCAGCTTGCACGACATATTGGCCAATGCTAAAACAATGGCTTCTTGACCAGCATACAGAAAAAATCGTTTTTAACTTAAAAGAACTTGTTAAGAGATTAATAAGTCTTAGGGTCGAGTTAGAGGGACCATACGTTGACTTATTATTAGCAGCTTACCTCCTGCAGCCAGGAGAACAGACACCAACATTAACAGAACTAAGCAGCCGCTATCTAGAGCCTAATGACTCTCGATCGCAGATTTGTTCTATTTTTGAGCTAAACCAGCCTTTACAGCAACAACTTGCAGCCTTTAAACTAACATCCCTTTTAGAAGATTTAGAAATTAAAACAGCTTGCATTTTAGCTAATATGGAGCTTATGGGCATTAAAATTGATCAAGAAAAACTTACGGAACTTGGCCAGGAACTTAAAGAAAAACTAGCACAGCTAACCAAAGAAATATTTGAGCTTGCCGAACAGGAGTTTAATATTAACTCCCCAAAACAACTAAGTTTTATTCTGTTTGAAAAACTAGGCTTAAAACCTATTAAAAAAACAAAAACTGGTTTTTCAACCAATGCCGATGTTCTTCAAAAATTAGCTCATCAACACGAAATAGTTGCTAAGCTACTTCATTTTCGCCAGGTTAGCAAGCTAGTTTCAACCTATATCGAAGGCCTACAGAAGGAAATTAAAGAGGACGGGAAAATTCACACCCAGTTTAACCAGACCATTACAACCACTGGCCGCTTAAGCAGTTCTAAGCCTAATTTACAAAACATACCAATTCGCTTACCTGAAGGACGTTTGCTGCGCAAAGTATTTATACCACACGATCCCAGCTGGCTACTCTTAACTGCCGATTATTCACAGATTGAGCTTCGTGTTTTGGCCCATTTAGCACAAGACCCTGGTTTATTGCAAGCGTTCGCTGATAATGAAGATATTCATACACAAACAGCCCGAAAAGTGTTTAACATAAGTGAGGTATCAAAAGAAAGGCGTCGTCATGCTAAAGCGGTTAATTTTGGCATCGTGTACGGCATGAGTGACTTTGGCTTAGCTGAAAACTTAAATATTTCGCGCAAAGAAGCTGGACAGTTAATTAAAGAGTACTTTTTAAAATACCCCAATGTGCGCACCTACATGGACCAAACTATTGAGCAGGCTAAAGAGTTCGGTTATGTAACAACAATCTACCATCGTCGTCGCTATTTAGAAGAGATCAACTCCCGTGATTATAACAAACGGAGCTTTGCCGAACGAGCTGCAATAAATATGCCTGTCCAAGGTAGTGCCGCTGATATTATTAAAATGGCAATGGTCAAAGTTTATGATAAAATGAAAAGAAAAGGCTTACAAAGCCGTCTGCTACTACAAGTACACGATGAATTAGTTTTTGAAATGCCGCCTTTTGAAAAAGAACAACTAATTCATATCGTTCAGACAGAGATGGAAGAAGCCTGCCCATTGCTAACCGTTCCCCTTGTAGTCGACATTAAAACTGGCCAAAGCTGGTATGCAGCAAAATAAAGGAGTCAAGAAGCGTGCCTGAACTACCTGAAGTCGAAACAGTGCGACAATCATTACTGCCGTTACTTAAAAATAAAAAAATTACAAATATAAAAATTTTCCTACCAAAGCTTATTCGGTACCCAAAAGATACAACTACCTTTATAAAAAAACTTATTAGTTCAAAAATTACCGACATCGAGCGTCGCGGAAAATTTCTTCTTTTCCGCTGTCCACCCTATACACTTATCTCTCATTTGCGGATGGAAGGTCACTATCAAGTCTGCTCAAAAGAGAGCCCAATCACAAACCACACGCACATAATCTTCACGCTTGATGATAAGACAGAACTTCGTTATCAAGATGTACGTCAATTCGGCACGCTAGACCTCGTACACGAGCAAGCCGAAGCCACTTACCCTCCTCTTAAAAATTTAGGACCAGATCCACTCACAGCTGCCTATACTTTAGAGTGGTTTACCAATAGATTAGCAAGTAAAAAACGTGGTTTAAAAGCAATGCTGCTAGATCAAACATTTATTGCAGGGTTAGGAAATATATATACAGATGAGGTACTGCATCGTAGTAAACTTCATCCACAAAAACTTTCTAATAGCCTTACCAAATTAGAAAGTTCAGTACTCTTTCACAACATAAGAAACATATTACAACACGCCGTAAAAGAAGGTGGCTCCTCGATTCGTACCTACACCAATGCCCAAGGCAAAAAAGGGACTTTTCAGAAAAGTTTGTTGGTGTACGGTCGCACAGGTTTACCTTGCCGCACTTGTCACGTGACAATAATTGAGCGAATAAAAGTGGCCAGTCGGGGAACACACTTCTGTCCATCTTGCCAAACAGGAGCGAATTTTAATAATGCCTAGCAAATTTATTGTTATAATATTAACAATTTTTATATTTATTGCTCTACAATTTGCAGAACGGTTCAAAAACAAACCAAATTTTAAACTCTGGTGTTGGCTATTAGTTACTCCCGCATATCTACTAACTACCTTTATTTATTTGTACGCCTTCCAGCAAGTTAACTTTACCGATCCAAGCAACCTGACCGAGATAGTAAGAGTAGCCTTATTTATCACAGGATTAAGTATTTTTATCCCTTTTATTCGACAGTACCTAGCTAAGCTTATCCCTATCGATTCCAAAAGCCACCTACACACGATTACCTTAGTCCTGAGTCTTTTATTATTTGTTTACTTTAGTTATCACCTAGATCCTCGCAAAGCACTGGAACGGTTAACCAGCAGTAGTAATGACCATATAGAACAGCTTATAACAGTTTTTTTACCCTGCCTCTTCTTTAGCGTGTTTGGTGTCGGCTTCTTGATCAGGCGCACAAAAGCTCAAACTATTGCGCGCTTAGGGCTCTCTCGTCCTAAACTTCAGACTTTTTTATTAGGTGTCAGCTTATGTATAGCTTATTTAGTCTTTGTTGAACCAACCCTTAAATATATTTTAAAAATATGTGGTTTCGTGGATAATCCCGATATCCTTAATCACATAAAACATCATCTTCAGAACACTTCAAAAAATTGGCTCGAAATTCTGCTACTTGGTCTTTTACCAGGTATCGGCGAAGAACTACTTTTTCGTGGCGCATTACAACCACGTCTCGGTATTCTGTATACCAGCCTTCTTTTCGCCGTTGTGCATACACAATATGGCTTTACCACAGTAACTCTAAGTGTTTTTTGCGCTAGCATTTACATTGGTTATATTCGGCAACGTTTTGGTACAACAACAACAATTATTCTGCACGCTTGTAATAATATTATTGCAGGACTAGCAGCTTATTTAAATTATCAATAATAAAACAAAAAAAGCAGTCAGCTTTTGCTGCTGACTGCTACATCTTACAAGCTGAGCAACATAATTGCTTGGTACATAAATAGTTTAACAGCATTTATTTGAGTAGGTAATAGTTGTTTGGCATAAGATTTACAAACAAGTTGTGCCACATCACGTAACTCTTGGCTAAGGCTGTTATATTGCTCTAGATAAAGTTGACAGGCAGCAGAAGTAGCTTCTTGTAGTCTATCAGTAATATCTTGAATTTTTTCTTTGTTATTTTCTGACTTTCTTTGGCATAAGATAAAAGATTGGCTCATGCAGTGTTTTTTAACCGTTACAAGTTCATCAATATTAATAATTTCCTTCCCTGCGGCTATAGCAACGAACGCCAGCTCTGCTTCTTTTTTCTGATGCTCATAACGCATTTGCAGCAAATCAAGCTGTTGGAGATACCAAGTGCCTATTTTTTCATACAGATCACCCAGTTCGACATACATATCCTGTACTAGCTCTTCAATTTTAACATCATTGGCATTAAGCGCATTTTTTTCAAACATTGCCACTATCCGATTAACAATTGATATACGGTGAGTGTCAAAACGCTCTGCTAAGAATCTTTCTATGGTTTTCGTAAGGCCTGCTAAGGACGTAATATAAGCGGTGTCCGGAGCTAACAACACTTCCCCACCCGTTGGCAATCTGCTTAAAGTAGCCTGCACTTCGTCTGCACACCGCTGTTCTCGTAAAGACTTTTCTCGGAAATAAGCAAGCTCGATTTTGAAAATACCTTCTAAATAGTTATTAATAGCAACTTGAGCAGCTTCCTGTAAATCTAACCAGGGTTTTTTTTGATTTTTTAAGTTGGTAATTAGTCCTAATGCAGCTGTTTTTTGCAATTCTGTTGTAAACTCTTGCTTAGCCTTTGTAACTTTAAAAATTCGATCTGCTTCTAAATCAGCTAAAGCGGACAAAAAATTAATAAGTTTTTGTTCTTGTTCATGACCTAATGCGATAATTAGTTGCTGCCAGCTTCTTTTACGCTTAAAACAACCTAAAAAGCTTTCTCGCTCTTTTTGCGTAATATTTTTTTTTACAACCTGCGCCAACATTTGAAAATAAGTGGACATCACTTTGCTAAAATTCCGATTTTGATTTTTCGTTACCTTCACCAAGTCATAACCAGTTGTAAGACCAGTCTCTAAAAAATAGCGCGACAATTCCTCAGCATCTACTTTTATCATCTCTAAATAGCGTTCCTTAGAACTTTGCCAAACCTTGTCTGACGCATAATCTAAATTGGGTCTTAACATGCAGCTAACACTACTATCTGTTTCTGGTTTTGGCATTGGTAAAAAAGAAGGAATTGAACCTACAGCACTCTGCATAGGACAGCCAAATATAGGTCGAGAAACTAGGATTTTTGGTGGCCTTAATAAACAATCTAATGAATCCACAACACAATCGGGTGCTAACACTCGTTCATCTGTAGCAGAACTTTTATTTGAACCTGCTTCCAACCCTAAAGCAATATCAGTTTCATCCCAAAATAAGGGCTGTGCAAATGAACGCTGCAACTTGCCAGCTTCAGGACTTTGTATCATAGGCTGATTTATCGCATCTCTGGCAACTGTTGAAAATGCTGGGGAAGAGTAACTAGCAGGACGAAATAATTCTGGCAAAAAAGGGGATTGTAAACTAGGATAATTTTGTGCTGCAGCTGGGGAATATTTCACTGGAGAAAAGACAGGGGTAACAGGCAATGTAAGTTTTGGTAAATTAGGATGTAGTCGTTTATCTCTTTCTTCTTCGATGGGTGAAAAAAATACTTGCTGTGGTAAACACTGTATACAAGGACTAGAAGCTCTTGCATAGCTAGTTGGCCGTAATAACCTAGGCGAAAAAATTTGTTCATTGAGTTGCTGTAAGCTAGGCGGTCTGCTAGAAGAAACAGGAGATTTTATCAAGAGATTAGGCGGGGCAGTATGTTTCTGTAACTTTTGAGGTACCAGTTGCGAAAGGTCTGCTAAACTATCTTCATGCTGTAGTGGTACGTCACAAATACCATGAGCTTCCTTCGTAACAGGTAGAATGCTTGCTTCTTTTTGAACTACTTCTGGCAACTTATCTTGCTGACTACTAGTTTGACTCTCAGATTGCTCAGTTGCTTGCGTACCATGCCCCAAAAAATAAACTACTAAAACAAAGGTGACGAGAAAAAAAAAACTTCCTCTATTCCTTAAGCCAGACATCACTAAAACCCCCTCTAAAACTAACGGATTAAATATCCATTGAATACAACAGACTGGTTTTAAAATGATTATCTAACTTAATAAAACTTTGTAGGGTTATCCGCTGTTCCCAATAAAAAACCATCCTTACCTGTATACTTAGGATAGTTTTTAAAACAAGCAGATCATTGCTACATATTTATTAATTCTACATAAATGCTAACCAACCCTCCTTTAATTTATAAGGGATCAGCTTTCTTTTTTTAATAAACGAGAAGCATAACCACTTTTATTTTCCTGCCTGCTCCGTGCAATAGCCAAGGCATCATCCGGTACACCTTTTACGATCGTTGATCCAGCAGCTATATAAGACCCTTCCCCAATCTTTACAGGCGCTATTAAATTGACATTACAGCCAACAAATGCTCCATTACTAATATATGTTTTATTTTTTTCATGCCCATTATAATTAACAGTAACAACACCACATCCAATATTTACCTTGTTTCCTATCTCGGCATCACCTACGTAAGCAAGATGTGTTATTTTAGTCTCCTCACCTATATCTGCTTTTTTCAAATCAATAAAACAACCTATTTGAGCCTTCTTCTTTATCTTACATTTAGGACGTATATAAGCATACGGTCCTATCCGAACATCATCTTCAATTAATGCTTGTTCTACAGTTGAATTTCTAACAACACATCTATCGCCTAGGACTGTATCATATAGCTCTGCACAAGGCCCTATCGAACACATCTTTCCAATAGTAGTTTGTCCCCTTAAGAAGCACCCCGGTTCTATAACAGTATCACAACCAACTGTTACTTCAGCATCAATATAAGTATGTTCTGGGTCAATAATCGTTACACCATTTAGCATTAATTTTTCTAAAATCCGTTGTTGAATAATTTTACGGACATAACTTAGTTGTACCCTATTATTTACACCATATGTCTGCTCACAAGCTGTCGTCTTTATCGCTTCAACATGCTCCCCTGCTGCCATTAAGATCGAGATCACATCAGGTAAATAATACTCGTTTTGTGCGTTTTTATTTTGTACCTTTCTTAATGCTTTAAAAACTTTTTGACTTTCAAAACAAAAAACACCTGTGGAAGCCTCCGACACACTAAGTTCCTCCGGCGTCGCATCACGTGTTTCAACTAGTCGCTTTACACTACCTGTGTGATCCCGAATAATTCTACCATAATCACTTGGAAATGGTACCTCAACAGTTAAAACTGCCGCCGCACTTCTGGTTTGTTTTTGTTTTAAAAAATATTTTAATGTAGCAACTGTAAATAATGGATGGTCCCCGTTTAAAACTAATAGCTCCCCTTGATGCTTACAAAGCAGAGCTTCAGTTTGCATCAGCGCATGACCAGTACCAAGCTGTTTCGCCTGATCTACATATTGAGCGCGCTTCCCCAATACTTGTCTAAGATCATCTGCCTGGTGACCAACGACATAAATAATATTACCTACCCCAAGCTCCTCCAAAGCCTGTTGCAAATACTGCACAATAGGCTTTCCACATACTGTATGTAGCAATTTGTGTTTTGTTGATTTCATACGTTTACTTCGCCCAGCTGCTAAAACCACTGCGACTACACTTTCCATCCCACATTCTCCTTAATTCGTATTTTTGTTAGGCAAAACTTATTTTATCATAAAAATTATAAATAGCACTCTTTATATTTTACTATTTTTATTAAATTAAGAAAACGAACTATCAACATTTATAGTTTAGTAGAATAATATATTTAGTGTATCAATATTTATTAAATTAACCTATCACAATTAATACTGTCCAAGTTTTACCGATAAAAATAGGAGGTTTACTTGTGGACGATAAACTTATTATGCAAGGTGGCTGCACGAAAAAGTGTAAAAAGAAAAAAAAGAAATACTACTATCGGAGAGTTAAATGTTGCTTTTTAGCGTTACGCAAAAGCCCTGGTGTAAAACCTTGTAACAAACTATGCCTTCTTGCTAAGGGTACATTATTAAAAGTATTAAAAAAAGTCGTGCTACCTTGCGGCTCAGTATGGTTATGTGTCAAAGTTATGAGTTGCAAACATACTGGCGCTGTAGGTTGGGTATATAAAAAAGGCACGGTACCCGTTAAAGCACCAACCAAAAAATGTCATTAAGAGATTAGTACGAGATTAGTGCTTTTTTAGCTCAGTTTAATTAAACTGGGCTATTTTTTTATCATATCCCCACACCAAAAAATAAAGACAAGCATATGTTAAGGTGGTGAGGAAAAATGTCAGAAAAAAAGCTTATCGGCACATATCATCCTATCTACGGTTTTTTAACAGAAGAAAACTGCGTGCTTGGTGAACAAATGCTTTTTTTAACGAATGATTTTAACCATGTTACTGAACAACACCTCAGTCCCTACTTTTTCCCAAATTTTAACCAATCAGAATCTTTTGCCAGTATAATAAAAGAGATAGAAAAAAAACACGAGACCCCCGTCCTCTTTGTTATGTATCCAGATAAAGAATCTGTTTATACAGACTATTTTCCCTTAAAACTATCAAATTTTCAAAGACCTAGTATGCAACTTATAACTCACACCAATCAACTTTTAAGCTCAAAGAGCTCAAAATGCATAGATCTTTGTCCAGTTGCCCATGGTTTCCGTCATAATTGCACCGATAAATTACTTTATTTCCGTTTTGACACCCACATGAACTATTTTGCGGGTATGTTATTTACAAAAGAAATCCTGCAATCGATAGGTGCGATACTAAATAGAACTCTAACCCTTGACGTGACCTCATTTGCATGGAAAACCCAACGGTTTTCAGGAGACTTATGGCATTCATTATCAACAAATAATCAATCATATTACACCAAATACGACGATGATCTGCTACTAGATACTTTCGAACCGAAATATAAGATGTTAGAAGACATGCCTGAACCTTATCATAATCAAGGGCGAGCAGGCATCATCACAATAAATGAAGAACTTTGTGAACAAAAATTAGTCGCCTTAGTCTTTAGGGACAGCTTTACAGATACCTGCATTCCTTTTTTAAGTACAGCGCTTTACAAAGTTGTTTATATTTGGGGTCACGGCGAAATTAACGAACAAATTATTAGAGAAGTTCAGCCTGACATTATAATTATTGCGCACGTGGAACGTTTTCTGCAGTTTTTACCTCTGCATTACGTAACAGCAGCTTAGAGCTTTTAATCCCTTAAAACTGCACCAACTGTTTTTTGTAATTGTAGTAAAATCTTATTCTGCAAAGTATCTATCTCTTCATCTGCCAGCGTACGTGTAAGCGAACGATAAACCAATCTATAAGCTAGGCTTTTACATTCATCCGGAACCTGTTCGCCCTCATATAGATCAAATAATGTTAATTGTTCTAATAATTCACCACCTATTTCCTTCATTAATTTGCTTATTCGTACCGCTTCTACCTCTTTGGGAACAACTAAAGCCAAATCCCTTATTAAAGCTGGCTGTTTTGATAAGGGTTTATGTTTCAGATCACGTACATGAAAGATCGCCTCACTCAGCTTAAATAAACAAGTGCCAGGAAGATCTTGTTTGTTAAGTAACACAGGATGCACAAGTCCAAAGTCACCAACTATTTCTCCTGCTACTAAAATATCTGCTCCCAGGGCGGGATGAAAAATACTACTTCTTTTTTTCTGAAAATTAATCTCTTGTACACCTAACCGTTGCAAAATTAACTCAAGATACCCTTTCAACTTGAAAAAAGCCTCTTCATCCGTTTTGCAGGTTGTCCAAAGTCCAACCTCAAATGATTTTGGGATAAATAACCCAGCTAACTGTAGATGCTCATGAGCTAATAACTTTTGCTGGTCTTCTCGAGCCGTGTATATCCTTCCTAGCTCATATAACATAATATTTTTATTGCTATGTTGCCAATTATATTTAGCAGTCTCTAATAACCCTGGCCATAAACTATTCCTAAGAATAGCTAACTCACGGCTCATAGGTTCTTTAACGCTGATTCTTTCCGCCTGCGTTTTATCTGAGTCGATAATGGGTTCCTCTAGTGGTCTAAGGGAATAGTTTTTGACTTCTTTAAATCCTAGATTTGACAGCAAATTACATAGATTACGTATAGCTTTTTCACGCTTACTTATCCCACTTATCCGATGGTCTACAGCGAGTGGGATACTAGCTAATTTATCATAACCATATAAGCGAATTATTTCAGCTACTAACTCCGATGTTCCCCATAAGTCAACACGACGCCTTGGTACCAACACAACAAAATTATTTTGCTCCATAGTAAAGTTAAATTGTAATTTTTTCAAAATAGCTTGCACTGAGGACGTAGGAATTATTTTCCCAGCAAGTGACGTTAACTGTTCGCTAGTAAAATTTACTTTTTGTTCCGTCTCTTCTTGTACTCCTTGTAAATGAATAGCTTGTACCATCGCTTCTTTAAAAATACATTGGCTTAACTCGGCTACACGTGCTAAAACTTCGGTAAGTTGAAACATTTTAACTGCTCTCTCAAATCGTTGACTAGCTTCGCTACGAAGGCCTAAAGATCTAGCTGCTCGCCTTACTATTCTGCTGTTTAAACGTGCCGCTTCAAAGATAACACTACTTGTTTTGCTAGTTACCTTGGACTGTGCTCCTCCGATAATACCGACTAAAGCATGCGGCCGCTCATTATCAGCAACTACTAACATATCTTGCGAAAGATTTACAACATCTTTATTTAAAAGCTCAATCTGTTCGCCTTCCAATGCTGGTCGAACCTGTAATTTATTTATTTTTGCTTTATCATAAGCATGCAAGGGCTGACCCATCTCTAACATCACATAATTTGTAAGATCTACAATATTATTTATCGGTCTAATTCCAGCAGCACGTAAACGATTTGCCACCCACGGCATAGAAGGCCCTACCTTAACATGTTTAAGCTCCATCGTCACCAACTGAGTACATCCTTTTGGAAGGTTTTGTTTTTCTTCAATAAAAGTTAAAGGCTTAGGTTGTGGCAACCGAAGTTTACGATTAAAAAGTGCAGCCACCTCATACGCTACCCCAATTATAGCTAAGCAGTCACCTCTATTAGCAGTTAGCTCAATATCTAAAACCTGATCTAAACCCAGATGTTGAGCCATAGGACTCCCTACTTGAGAATGCTCTAAGACCATAATCCCCTCAGAATTGTCTTCATCAAGACCTAGCTCTTGACTAGAACACATCATTCCAAAAGAGTCCACTCCACGTAACTTGGCTTTCTTGATTACAATGCCATTAGGCAACTTACTGCCCACCTTAGCCACCGGAACATACATCTCTCTTGCAATATTTTTTGCACCACAAACAATTTGCAACTCCTGCTCTTCACCAATGTCAACAAAACAAATGGTTAACTTATCTGCCTGCGGATGGGCCATGAGCTGACTAATTCTACCTACCACAACACCCTCTAAAGACTTTGGGCTATAAAGTACCGTCTCTAAACCTTTCTCAGTCAAACCCTTCGCAACATCTTGTGCTGTTAAGTTCTCCAGATCAACATACTCTCCCAGCCACTTATAAGGGACCTTCATCTATACATCCGCTCCTTTTTTTTATCTATTGTACCATATTTAAAGGAACTAATTAGTGGCCTAAGAATATCTGTTTTGAAAAAGACCGAGTTTTGTTTAACAAAATATGCTAAATATAGTATAGTTAACATATGTTTACAATAGGAGTGAACTGCTATGAAGTGTTTTTTGCACCCAGAAAATAATGCTGTAGGTTTATGTCGCTGCTGCATGCGTAATCTGTGTCAAGATGAAACGCATATCGATGATAATTTAACTGGACTATTTTGTAGTGAAAAATGTGCTAATTTCATATCAGAACAACAACGTATTCACGAATGTGCTAAAAAGATATATTCCATTGGTAAAAATAAAACTAAGTTATCTTTTCCCGTCTTAATGATTACTATTATTGGGGTATTATTTATACTGTTTGGACTGGTGTTCTACAAAACCAGCATACCGGAACTCTCGTTGTTTTTATTATTTTTTGGCTTACCTACCGTTATTTTTGGTATCGCTGAACTTATACGTAGGAAGAGATTGAAATTAAACCTATAGCTAGAAAAAAAGTTTATAAGATTTAAAAGGTGGTCATTGTAATTATAAAGATAAAGTGCTTTATAGCAGAACCGTTGCAAACCAATGTTTATCTAGTTTATCGTGATCATGTGGGTGTAATAATTGACCCCGGAACGACACAAGAGCTGTTAGATACCATAAAAAAGCTAGAACTTAACATCGAAGCCATACTCTTAACACATGCACATTTCGATCATATTGCCGGGCTAGAGGACGTGCGCCAACAAACTCTTGCACCTGTATACCAACATACCAGTGAAGAGTCCTGGCTAGGAGACCCAAATTTAAATTTATCCTATCTTTCTGAAGAATCTGTCAATAGTAATTTGCTTATCTGCAATCCTGCAGAAAAATTTATTAAAAATGAAAAAGAACTTACAGAGTTACAAACATGTAACATTAAGGTGCTTCATACACCGGGACATAGCCCAGGTAGCTTGAGTTTCTTAATAGATAACAAGCTATTCTCAGGTGACTTGATTTTTAAGGAGAGTATTGGTCGAACAGATTTGCCTGGCGGTGACTTGCCTACCTTGCAGAACTCTATAAAAACAAAAATTTTACCACTTGCTCCACAAACAACAATTTATCCAGGTCATGGGCCAAAAACAACTCTTGCGGCAGAAATAAGCTCCAATCCATTTTTTAATTTTTAGTGCGATTAAAGTGACTGCTAAAATAATTTTTTAAGCATTGTTTAGTGCTACATACTCTTCAATTGTTCCACTCTGTTCTATTTTTATTGCTAACTCTTTACCACCTACATAGGTATAATGCCATGGTTCATATGGTTTCCCTGTCACACGTACTCTATTTATCGGGTAACGCTCGATAAACCCAAACTCTTTTGCATGTTTTTTAAGCCATTGATAGGCTCTGGTCTTCTTAAAAGAAACCTCTAGTAATCGCTTTTCACCGCTCGCAACGTCTACGGCATAGCCCGTTTGATGCTCGCTTGCCTGAGGAGACGCAGCGTACCGTGGAGAGGCTCGGTGTAAACTTTTTTGCTCTGCACGAGTACGATAACCAGAGACAGCTTTTAAATAAACACCTTGTTCTCGAGCAGCTAAGCACATTTTTTCAAAATTAATAGCCGCTAAACGATTTAATTTTATATTTTTTTTACAACTGTGTACAAATTGAGGCTTAATGTAAACTAAATCTTTGGCCTTAAATCCACACGGCAGCTTATGGTGTTCGTTAACCAATAAAGGTAACCCCATACTCTCGTCTTGCTTTGAAGAAGATAGCACTTCTTCTTTTTTTTCTTCTTCTTTTGTTAAAGGAGAAGTAGCTTTTTTGCTTGACTGCTCCGCTGTCACATAGTAATGCCCTAATCCTATTCCTGTTATCATTATAAATATTACCAACGACCATTTCCGCATCTTTTATTTCACATCCTACCTAAAATTATTTAAACCCATCACATCACGAACTTCAATCATTGTCGCTTCTGCAACGTTTTTAGCTTGATTTGTACCATTAATTAAAATATGACGCAAATCGTTAGCTTGAATTTTGTTTCTTTTCTCCCTAATTGGCCCTATCAAATCTATTAGCACCCTACTTAATTCTTTTTTCAACAGAGCGTCTCCCAATCCACCCTTTTGATAAGCTTTTTTCCAAGCAGCTACTTGATCATGATCCGGATAAAAAGCATCTAGATAAGCAAAGACTACATTTCCTTCCACCTGGCCGGGGTCACTTATGCGCAGGTGATTAGGATCGGTAAACATCATCTTTACTTTTTGCTCAATTATCTTGTCACTGTCTGATAAAAAAATTGCATTATTTAAGGACTTACTTGCCTTATTTTTTCCATCAATGCCGACTAATCTTGGCACGGCACTTAAAAGTGGCCTACTTTCTAGAAGACAAGAAGTATTATATATATGATTAAACTTACGAACAATCTCATTCGCCTGCTCAATCATAGGTGATTGATCATCACCTGCAGCAACAATATTTGTTTTAAACAGCGTTATATCTGCCGCCTGGCTTACAGGATAACAAAGAAAACCTGCAGGCAGTGCTCTTTCATAACCCTTTTGTAAAATTTCCGCCTTCACAGTAGGGTTGCGTTCAAGTCTTGCTAACGTAACCAAGTTTAAGTAATAAAGCGTAAGTTCTGCTATCTGGGGTACCCCAGACTGTAAGAAGATAACAGTCTCTTCTGGGTTTATACCAACCGCCAAATAGTCTCGTGCTAATTCCAAAACATTTAAAGCAACTTTCTCAGGTGTCTTAAAATTATCGGTTAGAGCTTGTACATCTGCTACCATCACATATTGCGTATACTTACCTTGCAAAGAGAGGCGACTTTTTAATGAACCAATATAATGACCCAAATGAAGCGGTCCGGTAGGTCTATCCCCATTAAATACAACTTCTTTTGCAGCCATCTAAAGAAACCTCCCTCACCTATCTTATGTTTAACTTGTGTTTCCAATTCTTATCTAATTAATATTTTATGGCAAATAGCACTCAATTACAAGATTGCTAAAAAAAGACTTGTCAAAAATTGTACCATGGCACTCCAAACCCAAGCAGATTTAAAATAAGTAGCTTTAAATCTGCTTGAGCGATGATCCCGTTGCAATTAATTATAGGAGCTAGTAACTATCGTACATAAGTACGTCTTTTTGGCCTACCATCATTTACATTCTTCGACATAGAATAACTTGCTTTGGGTGCATATTTTTTGCTGTTTTCTTTAGGCAAATGTTTTGATTCGACATAATTTGTTTTTTTGGACGGCACAAAGTCCCTTTTTTTATTGTTCATAAATTTTTTCTCATTATCTTGTCTTGGTTGCTCTCTTCTATCAGAAAGCTCTTCCTGCTCTTCAAATAACCGTTCTAATTTACTACACATATATTGATGACACTGCTTACATAAACCCCGATACATTTCAATTGACAAATCCGCTATTTTAGCTTCATGACAATTACCCTCTTCCTCCGCACGATAATATTGTTTGTTCAATTCTGGCTTTGAATAGGTACCTTTATGCGACGACGCACTCTCCAAATCGATACTATCTACATTTGCAGAGTTAATGGCAGTATCCCCACCACAGCGACTGCATTGACACGGGTTATGGTTATGACCCTCTGGCACATTATGCATATCACGCCTGCTGCAATCATTACAACGACAAGGGTAACTATGACAAGGGTAACTGTGACATGGGTAACTGTGACATGGGTAACTATGACAAGGGTAACTATGACAAGGGTAACTATGGCCAGGGTAACTGTGGCCACTATGGCCAGGGTAACTATAATGATAGTCTGGCTCACAATGTGTATCATGCAAATTACTAGATTTACAATGACAAGGTCTATTAGAATAAGGACCCGACCCATGATACGAATCATAATCATCCCTATAACAACAACGACCATTTCTGGCTTTAGGAATACTAGAGCAAGATTGTGGACATCCAGACTTGTGACACATAGGGCAACCTGTACAACACTTACCACACGAACAAGGCTCCCAAGCTAAATATGAACAACCATTTCCTGTTTTTTGCACCAACCGATATCCTGGCCCTGGTGGTGGCAACAGTGAATTTGCAACTAGTCTTTGCTCACCACATCTATAAGGTACTACTGGTAACATTTATAAACATCCTTTTTATGTTTTATTTAAGACAATAGTAATATATTATATGCCTAAGCCAAAAAACATACAGGGCGTTCGGCTACTTTTCCTTAAATTGGGCTAAAGTATCCCCCACCTTGTGCCTTAATTAAACCTTTTAATTCTAAAGCGAGTAACGCTGCCTGCAGTTCGGTAATATTTGCTACGCATGAAAGGTGCGCAAACAAAGGATCAACATGGCTAGAGTTATTAGTTTCTAAATAAGTAATAACGCGTTGCTCAATTTTATTTAAGAATGGCATCTTTTTGTTTGATGTAGGCACAAGGTTTGTCGCTAAAGGCGCTATTTCTTCTAAGATGTCTTGTGCGCAGGTAGTACATTTTGCGCCTTGCTTCAATAAATTATGCCCACCTATACTTTCGGGTTCATCAATAGGGCCAGGGATAGCAAAAACCTCACGCCCTTGTTCTAAACTATAAAGAGCCGTAATTAAGGCCCCACTTTTTGCAGGAGCTTGCACCACAAGTGTTCCCAAAGCAAGACCACTAATAATTCTATTTCGCCGCGGAAAAAGACCGGGGCAAGGCGCTGTCCCAAAAGGCATCTCGGATACAATTGCACCTTTTGCATCTAAAATTTTTTTATATAATGATTGATTCTGTTTAGGATAGACTATATCTAAGCTCGTAGCTAAAACAGCCACCGTACTGCCGCTTACTTCTAAAGAAGCCTGATGTGCCACTTGATCAATACCTAAGGCTAGTCCGCTTACAACAACTAGTCCTGCCTTCACAAGATCCTTTGTTATCTTTTGTGCAACTCTTGCTCCATATTGGGTTGGCTTGCGTGTACCAACAATAGCAAGGGCTGACCTTGAGAGCAGGTTACTATCCCCCTGGATGTAGAGTACATGAGGCGGTTGATCTATATTAAGCAGTTGCTTAGGATACTGCTTACATAATATGGTAATAGCTCTTACATTAAAATTAGCAAGTTTATTTGCTACGCTGCTAATATACTCAGACCCCCAAAGCTTGTTGACTTCCGTAAGTCCTGCTCTGGTGGCCTTACATTTTCTTAACTGCTTAAGCAAGCTAACCTTATCAAGCGAGAGTGTATAGCCGCTACCCAAAAACCGCTGCAATGTATGCCATCCTATACCACGTACTTGATGCAAAGAGACTAATAAGTTTGTTTTTTTAATACATCCTTTCAATTTAAAATTTTAGGTAAAACAATCTAGATCGATATTGACCTTTCCTTGACTGGGATCTAAAATTTTAACCTCCACATTCGCAAGTGCACGTGACACTAGCTCATCAATATTTAAAAAACTTTCCTGTGAGTTTACTTCATCACGCGTTGGCCGAATCTTTGGTGACTTAGGTAAAAAAAGCGTGCAACAATCATCGTAAGGTAATATAGAAGTTTCATACGTCCCAATATATTTCGCTCTATTTACAATTTCAATTTTATCCATGCCAATTAAAGGTCTTAAAATAGGTAGGTTAGTAACTTCATTAATTACATTCAAACTCTCTAAGGTCTGACTAGCAACCTGACCAAGACTTTCGCCTGTAATTAATGCCAACAGTTCTTTTTCATGCGCCAAGGCGGTCGCCATTCGCATCATCATACGACGCATGATTGTAACTGTATATGAAGGTCGGCATTTCTCTCGAAGCTTTAATTGTGTCTCAGTAAACGGTATAATATATAATTTAATACATCCGCCATAATTATTTAAAATATGAACTAAATCTATTACCTTTTGTTTGACCTTACCACCTGTAAAAGGATGACTATGAAAATAAACACAGCTAAGCTCAACGCCACGTTTTAAAGCTAAATAACCAGCTACCGGACTATCTATACCACCTGACAAAAGTAATAATACCGGTCCGCTAATCCCTACGGTTAGACCACCACGCCCTTTAAATATATCTGTATATAGATATGTATGCTCTTTACGAACCTCTATATAAAGGGTAACATCAGGTTCATGCACATCTACATAGGTATCCCCAAGCTTAGAACAAATAAACTTCCCTACACGATTATTAATTTCAGACGAAAGCATTGAAAAAGTTTTTAGAGATCTCCGGGTTACTAATTTAAAGCTACTTCTTTGCGTTAGCTTAGACTGTAATAGCTGAGCCGCCTTTTTTTCTATCTCACTTATATCATGGCCCGTACAGATTGCAGGACTAAAACTGCTAAGTCCAAACACATTATTAAGGACAGCTAATAACGCATCCAAGTCTTGCCCTTGTAGATCTAAAAACATTCTACCCGATGTTTTAGTTAATTTTACTGGCGGAAAGCCTTTTAGCTTTGCTAAAATATTCCGAGCAAGCTTATTCTCGAATAGATGCCTATTTTTACCCTTTAAAGTTAGTTCACCATAACGCATTAAAATACAATCATATATCACAGTTTCACACTATCCCCTCTTAAATGCTAAACCACTTAGTTGTTGCAACTCGAGAATGACTTGCTCAAAAAGACGTGCACAAACTAAGATGTCATGTAGCTTAGTTTGATAACCAAAACTAATTCGCAAAGCTCCTTCAGCAACTTCTTTCGAAGCTCCTAGCGCCAACACAACTCTGTTTTGATCTCTTTTAGACGAACAAGCAGCACGATTAGAAATAATTAACCCTTTTTCAGCAAGCGCATGTACAATTACTTCCGACTTTAGCCCTTTAAACGATAAATTAATAATATAAGGCACAGTATTATTAACATCCCCATTGAGATTCCAATGTTTAAGTGAACTTTTCCATTGCGCAAGCAATAATTCACGCCATTTCAAAGAGGACTCCCAAAACGAGACTCGTCGTTTTTGTGCAAGTAAGAGTGCCTGGGCCATGCCAGCAACAATTGCCACAGGGACTGTTCCTGGCCGCAATGTTTCACCACCGCCAAAAAACAAAGGTTTTAAATGTAGATTCTTACGTTTGTACAAGGCACCAATGCCTTGGGGACCTGAAAATTTATGCGCTGAAATTGTAAGAAGAGCTATATTATATTTTGCTGGCTTAAGAACTATTTTAGCAAACGATTGTACAGCATCTACATGAAAATGAAGATTAGGAAAAGATCGAACTACTTCCCCTAACTGCTCAATAGGTTGCACAACTCCCAGTTCATTATTTACATGAGCTATAGAAAATAAAATAGTATCTGGTCTGATAGCTTCCGCTAAGTCCTTGGCTAAAACTCGGCCATAAACATCAACATCTAAATAAGTAACACTAAAACCCTGCCTTTCTAAAGTTCGAAAAACCTCAATTACAGAGGGGTGTTCTATTTTAGTTGTAATTAAATGCTTACCTGTCCGCGCATATCTAAATGCTAGCCCTTGAATCGCAAGGTTGTTAGATTCTGTCCCGCCTGATGTTAATATGACTTCACAAACATCACAGTATAATTCCTGCGCTATCTTCTCCTTTGCTGCTGCCACAACACGTTCCGCCCGTTGCCCAACCGAATGCAATGAAGCAGGATTACCATACAGCTCTCTCATCACTTTCTCCATGATCTTTATTACATCGGGATCAACAGGTGAAGTTGAACTATTGTCAAGATAAACAACCACTAAAAATCAATCATCCCGTCCACTCACACCAACAAGTAAGCCAAGATAGTGCATAAGTTCAGTAACAGAAACCAGTGCCGCCACGACATAGGTGAATGCTGCAGCATATAACACTTTATTGATACCTTTTTGATCAAAAGTTCCTGCTAACCCTAAGCTATATAATACCTTGCGTGCTCGTTTACTAGCATCAAACTCAACTGGTAATGTGACCAAATGAAATAAAACTGCAAGCGAAAAAAAGATTACTCCAACTAAAAGTAAGTTAAAACTACTAAAGATAAGCCCGGCAAATAGTAACAATGGCGCCAAACCCGAAGCTATATTACAAACAGGTACCAATTTATGCCGCAAAACTAAACTTTTATATGTTGCTTGATGCTGCAATGCATGTCCACACTCATGTGCCGCTATAGCAATAGCCGCAACTGAATTAGAATCATGGACTTCTTCCGATAGCCTCACCACACGGGTAGTTGGATCATAGTGATCTGATAAATACCCAGCTACATATTCCACATTAACCATATGATCCAAATTGTTAGCTTCTAATATACGCCGCGCGACCTGGCTACCAGTCATCCGACACGTCGACCTCACACCAGACCAACGCCTGAAATTTGCTCGTACTCGCCACTGCGCAAACATCATTAATAACCAAAAGAGAATATAGTATACAAACCTACTATTCGAACCTAATATGTGATAATAACTATACATATAGAACAACACCTACCTGTCTATCAAAGTTCTACAGCATAGAATTAGTATATCAAAAAAAAGTTGCTTATGTAATAACTCTTTATATAAAATTTTCACCACAAAAATAGTCTTCGCTTATTCATCAACATATATCTATGCCTGTGTTAGATAGTCTAATACCTTCCGGACACTATCTTTTACGGCCTGGCTTAGTTTACCACCAAGGCTTAGTAATTTGTATTGTTTTTTTTGAGCTTCTTCCTTTAATTTACTAACCTTTTTGGCTACCTCGTCTACTTTATCTGAACTTAAATTTCTAACGACCGGTTTACCCATAACATAGACCTCTAAGTTTTTTCCTTTTTGAATTACTTGAACCGAACGCGGTGAACCTTCTCGGCCTTCAATTTTTTGAGATCGCTCTTCAGCTAAATCGACGCCTAAATAAACTCCAAGCACAAGCATAATCACTAAACTGGCTATCCTGATAAAAAAACTCAATATATTCCCCTCCTTCTTAATTTTGCTTTTTTATAACACTAGCTAATACATCAGCTAATATACACAACGTACGTTCCACCTCAGCAAAATTATTTTCATAACCACCAGCTTCTATTAAAATTGCACCGGGTAGTAGTGATTGATTATATTCGCCATCCGATGTTTTGGTACGAGGTTTAACATATATACCTCGAGATAAATCAGGATGCCGTTTAATTAAACCCGCATGTAAATCAGTGGCTAATTTAAGATTTTGTTCATAATATTTGCTGGCCTTGCCCACCACAAAATAAACTTTAGCAAAAGATTGTCCGTTAGCAGCTTTGCAAGTTGTAACATCACGTTTATTAGAATCACGATGTATATCAATGGCATAGGTTATTTGTTTATGTTGTTTCAGCGCACCCTCTACTAACCGTCTTGAATTTGCATAAGCATTACCTGAAGAAAAAATTTTAAAACGTTGTTCAGCACCTATACCTTTTTCTGCTAAGCGATGAACCAGTAGTCTTCCGAGGTGCGTTACATTACATTTTACATCGGTGGCATTATGATCAAGACGCTTCTTTAAAGAAAGCTCAGGCAAAAATGACTCCCAATAATGACTATGATAAATTAAGACCCGTTTTGTAATTTTAGAAGGGGATTCCACAACCAAATTAGTACCAAAATCTTTTTTAGCTCGAATAATTTCCTGTTCTAATTCTGGTGGAGGATTTGATTCCTTTGGCATCTCTTTGTAATCAAGTGCTTGCGTGCGACCATATATTTCTGTATCAAAAAAAGCAAATAAAGGCACTTCACGTCCAATAAAAGTTCTCGGATCCTTAAAATTAACATTAGTAAAAAGTTCTAAACAAAGTCTTGAAAACGGTTTTTCAACTCCCGCTAGTCTCAATTGTTCCGAAAGATAAGGTATATTTTCTCCAACCATAGAGGCTAAAGTTTCAGCTGCTAGATGTTTAGTCGCAGAGTCAAATATAGAAG
>JBDKGC010000089.1:0-17655 GCA_039798385.1 Bacillota bacterium | reverse complement strand
TTACTGTCAGAACTTACTTTTGCTTTTCCTTTTTCCTTTGCATCGCTACCCGGGACTGAAACTCGTGCTAAATCTAAATTTGCACTTGTTTCTGCAACACTCTTTTTTTGTTCAATTGGTAACTCACTATCATTAAGAGCGGGGTGCATAAATACACTAGAATCGCTTAGTCTTCTAGCAGCAGCTCCTGCTATTTTTGCGTTGGTAGCAGCTTCTTCTGCTCGCGCGACAATTCTTTTTACTGAATCTGCACTTGCAGAACTAGAGGAACTTGATGAAGCTAAAGCGCTGCTTGGCTCTGAACTGCTAGAACTAGATGAAACTGGAGCACCGTCTGCACCATCTATTACTTTACTTTTTCCTTTCGCATCTCTAGGTGTTAAGCCAGAATCTAGAATAACGGTTGAACCTGGATCGGTATTGGAAAAACCAGGAAAAGAAAAGCTAGGTACACTAGAACTAGATAAACTAGAAGGACTTATTGGACTAGAACTTGACGAACTAGAACTAGAAGGACTTATTGGACTAGAACTTGCCGAACTAGATGAAATAGCTGGACTTGAATTAGGTTGTACTTTGCGCTTACCCATCTGTACCGGTAAATATGCTACTGGTCCTTCCCGATTTACTCTTGCTAAGTCCGCTGCCTGTGCATTTAACCTATCTACTTCTTCATTTAATCTATTTATTTCATTCCTTGCGTTTGCTAATGCTTCATCTGCTCGTCTATTTCTATCAGCTTGTAAAGCATCTAAGTCATGTTGATTCCGAATTGCTGCTCTTGCTGCTTCAGCTACTCTTGCTGCATCAGACGCTCTTGCTGCTGCTACGCGTGCTGCTTCAACTCTTGCTGCATCAACTGCTCTTCTTGCTTCTGCTCTTTCTGCAGCTGCTCTTTCTACTGCTATTTCTGCTTCTAGTGCTGCTACGCGTGCTTCTGCTGCTCTTCTTGCTTCTGCTCCTGCTGCTCTTCTTGCTTCTGCTTCTGCTCTTTCTGCTGCTAAGCGTGCTTCTGCTGCTCTTCTTACTTCTGCTCTTTCTGCTGCTGCTAAGCGTGCTGCTTCAGCTCTTGCTACACCAACTGCTCTTCTTGCTTCTGCTAATCTTGCTGCATCAACTGCTCTTTGTGCTGCATCAGCCGCTCTTGCTGCTGCTAAGCGTGCCGCTGCTCTTCTTGCTTCTGCTACTGCTACTTCTGCTTTTGCTTTTGCTTTTTGTAATTTTTTGAAAGCTTCAATGGCTCTCCTTGCTTCTGCTATGCGTTTTGCTGTTCTTGCTAAACGTGGTGCTTTTGGTTTTCCTGCTACTTGGATTTTTTTATGAGCATGTCTCCCACCACAATGCTTACATGGCTTAAATTTAACATGTTTTACAACTGGTTTCTTATGATTCATACCACAATGTTTACATAGTTTATGTCCATGAACAGCTTTGGTAATATTACCTATTGGTAATGCTGTCACCCCTAAGGCCAAAGCCAAAAGTGCTTTTGAGGTACGCGAATATGTCACACTAGTTCCTCCTATAGATTTTTATATTAAATTAATAGATTAGTACTTGTAGTATATTATAATACATTGAAAAACAATGTCAATGGTATTATTTTGCAATTTGATGACAGCAATTTCTTTATGTGAAAAACGTAAATCTTAATATAAAAAAGAAAAAAACTCGGTAATTATGACCCAAGTTTTTTCACAAATTTTCTATATTAAATACTCAGTTATCCAATTGTTTGCTTAAATAATAGGAGCCTGTTTGCTTAAATAATTGGAGCCGCGGGCGGTGATGGATAGATACATTGATAGCCTGGAGCCGGTACAAAGGGTGTACTTAACGACGGTGGATGTGGAACGCTGATTGCACCAACACTCGCATTAGAACTACCCTCAGGATTCGCTCCACTGGTTACCGACTTACTATCAACCCTAGGCTTCCGGAATGGATTAGACTTAACGGGACAAGATCTGCGGCCAGGTCGTTTATCTTTTTCTGCTCCTAACTTAACATCCTTGGTGCATAAGTCTACTGCATTTTTATCCCCAGTTTCATGTTCTCCTATACTCTTCAACAACGCCATCCTGGCTAGCTCTTCTCTTCTGATAGCAGCTTCTTTGGCTGCTAATGCTTTTTTTGCCTTATCTGCTTCTGCTCGCTCCTCAGCCAAACTTGTAGCTAAAGCATGCGCTGCTGCTTGTGCTTCTCGTTCTCTTCTTTCAGCCTCGGTTGCTGCCATTTTTGCTGCTTGAGCTGAACTTCTTTCCTCCGCTAAGCTTTGGGCTAGTCTTTGTGCTGCATCGTTTGCTTCACGTTCTCTTCTTCCAGCTTCGGTTGCTGCGCTTCTTTCCTCCACTAAGCTTTCGGCTAGTCTTCGTGCTGCATCGTTTGCTTCACATTCTCTTCTTTCAGCTTCGGTTGCTGCGCTTCTTTCCTCAGCTAAGTTTGCAGCTAGTGCTCGTGCAGCTTCGTTTACTTCCCGTTCTTCCGCTTGCCGCACTGCTTCGAGTTCAGCTGCCACTAATCTAGCTTCAGCTACTCTTCTTTCAGACTCCAACCTTACTGCTCGTGCCAAATCAGCTGTTCTTTTCTCTGCTTCCAATCTAGCCTTTGCTATTTTTTGTTCTGCTGCTAAGCGTGCTGCTGCTATTTTTTTTTCGGACAGAAGGCGTGCTGCTGCTAAACGCGCTGCTGCTGATTTATGTATGACGGGCCCCTTCTTCCTAACTAGCTTCTTACCAACTAGCTTCTTAGCAACTAGCTTCTTAGCAACTAGCTTCTTAGCAACTAGCTTTTTAGGAGCTAGCTTAGGTGCAGGTTTAATAGGCTTTTTAGGCACAGGCTTACTAGCAGGTGGCTTAGCGACCTTTTTAGTTACAACCTTCTTAACTGCTTTTGAAACAGTGTTTTTTTTAGGAGCTGCCTGTACAGAAAAAAGGCTCCCGACCAAAATTAAAGAGAAGCTAACACACAATTGCTTGGAATACTTCATCAACCAAACCCCTTTAAATAATAGATTCCCGACTACAAACTGGCTAGCTATAAAACCAACAAATTGCTGTAATGCCAGTATATTACAATTTAGAGGCAATTACAATCTACTATTTATAGAAAATAGTGCTTTAAATTATTTTGTCAGATTTTTATGAAATAATTATGCGCAATAAAACAACAACTAGGTCGCATTCTTAAATAACTTATAATTTTAGTTATAAACTATTTAAGAAAGGACCTAGTTCTTCTATATACTTAATACTTAACTAAAGCGCCGTAATGCTTTTCGAACTAGGATAGTAGGCATTACACGTCCAATTAACAATCCCCGTCGGATACTTTTCTTAGCGCGCTCGGCTAACACTTCTATTAATCTTTCCATATTTTTTGTATCACGCTGCCGCAAAGAATAAAACAGCCAAACCATCATACCACCTAGTAACATGCCCATTAAACCTCGACGCATAACTTAACCTCCTCTTTTTATTTATTATGGACATATTTCTTTTAAAAAATACCAAAAATTTTTTAAAGATTATTAGTCTACAAGCTCTTCTTTAGGATACGTCTCCTTAATAAAAAAGGTAATTATAACTCCTAGCACGAAAACCACACAAAATGATACAAAGGCCGCCTGATAAACCTCTAACGTATAGTATGGCGTACCATCAGCTTTGTATTCCCCAGTCCAAAATAAATTAAGCAGATTACTGACTAAAGGTAGACCAACTACTGCTGCCCCAAGCATAACCACAAAGTTTACAATCCCGACTACTGCCCCACTCAGTTCTCTAGAATAACGGGCCCGCGCAACCGAAAAAGCCAAAGATTGTCCACCAGTCGCAAAACCTGCTAAAAAGAAACCGACATAAAGGCTAAAGAGTGAAAGATTATCTATGTATACGATAAATAGAAAAAACAAGAGGGTGAAAAAAGTTGAGATCCCCATAATACGTACATAAGACTTAAAACGGTTGGCTAAAAAAGCAGTAATCATACTTCCAATAGCTACCCCAAATGATCCAGTTGTTGCTAAAGCTGCTGCTTGTGAACTAGAAAAATGATATTTTACTTCTAAGAATGGACCAGCCCACCAATCTAAAAAAGCAGGGACTAAAAAGTAAGCTAATGCGCCATATAACCCTATTAGCCATGTTTGCGAGCTCCCCACCACTTGCCACAAATCTCTTTTTAAGTTAGCCAACTGCTGCTTAACACAAAACTGCTTTGACGTCTTAGGCTTAGGGTCTTCAATCCCCCACCAGGCCAAACATGCAATCGGCAAAGCAAAAACTGCCACTAACAGCAAAGCACTCTGCCAGCTTCCCGAAAGTTCTAATAAATATGGTAACTTTTTACGCAGACTCGCTCCGTACATTCCAACCACCATTGTTAATCCTATAATTACAGGAAAAGCACGCACCGAAAAGTACTGTGCGCCTATCTTAGCACAGCTCACAAAAGCACAAGCCGCTCCAATGCCTATGATAAAATAACCAATGAGCACTGTGCTAAAAAGATCAGTGCTCATTGCCGCAACCAAGACTCCCAACAAACAGATACAGGAAGAAATAGCAATAACCTTCCGCGCGCCTAACCAATCGACAATTAGACCACAAAAGATCTGCAACGGGACATAAGCTATATATAAAACGAGAGAAATTGAACCAAACTGTCCGGCATTCAGCATAAACGAATGCCTTAGCTCTTGTTCAAAAACACTAGGCGCCGTTCGCAGTAAATATTGAAATAAAAAAAAGAGCCAGGCCACAAGTAATGCCAAGCAAGCCTGGAGACGAATCGTCATAAACTTTTGTTTTATATTAGCCATAATAACCCCCATAAATTATTAATTATCTACTTAGTTCTCTAATCAGATTCCCTATGCTATAAAATTCTGTCATATAGTCCTTGAAGACAGTTTCTTGGCTTAATTTAAGTAGACTCTCTACGCGTTCACTTATAACAGTTTGCATAGTTTGGCTTGGATTCAGTTTAAGAGGCTCCTGAGTTAATAACATTTGCATTCCATTCACTGCAAAGTTAAAAATGGACTGATCTTCTTGTGGTAAACCATCAATATAACGATATAGCAAAGCACACCATCTGGTTAACTGCTCCTCATCCAGATTTGGTAGTTGGGCCTGCTGCAAAACCTGCTGTTGCAAAGCTTTCTCATCAAAAGCAGTTTGAATTTTTCGCCACTCATCCATGGTTATACAATTATATAACAAACAATCCTCGGCTAGCTTCACGGTATTTACTCGATGTCTGTCAGGCAAGCTGGTATACCACTCTTTTTCTAATAGATAAGCATCTCGTTTTTTATCAAGCAAGGCGTGCAGTAACATACCTTTTTTAACGGGATTTTTTTCATCCAACACCATCTGCCATGTTACATGCTCCGGATGTGTATCCTCCCGCTTCACTTGGCGCAAGTACCGGATGTCAGGCAAACTTGTCCCCAAAAGAAAAAGTTTTTTCTCTTCCTCACCTTCTACACCCAACTCAGGGGCTAGCTGATACGCAACAACAATATGGGTTATAGGCGCCGCAGCTTTCACTGGCTGAAGATTTAGCTGCCATATAAACCAAAATAAAGTTATTGTCACAACATTATATAGTACACTCAACTTAAATCTTTTCATAAAAACTACCACCTTACGCCAATATTTTTTTAGTCTCTTGAACTATGTAATCTATCTCTGCAACGGTGTTACTTGCGGCAAAGCTAAACCGCACTCCCTGTACACTAGCCTTCATCGCATTTAAAACATGGGAGTCACCGGCAATCCCAGCTGAACAGGCGGCACCACTAGAACAGGCAATACCGGCTAAGTCATACTTAATTACTAATTCTTCAACTTTACATTTAGCAGTTAAAAAACCAACATTTATTATATTTGGTACACGTTGCTCCCCATGTATTAAAAATCTAATCTGGGCCTCGGTCAACCCTACAATCAATCGATGCTCTAGCATCTTTAGTTTAAGGTAATCCTCAGCTTGTTTGGCACGCGCATGCTCGAGCGCCTTGGCCATGCCCCAGATAGCCGCTATATTTTCAGTACCTGCGCGTAGACCCTGCTCTTGACCCCCTCCAAACAACTGCGGTTCAAAAGGTGTTCCCTGGGCTAAGTAAAGTAAACCTACACCCTTAGGTCCGTTTAATTTATGACCAGAAAATGTAGCTAAATCAACCGGGCTATCCGTCAACTCGATAAATGGCAAACTCGCACTCTGTACCATATCTGTATGGAAAAGAGCACCAGACTCCTTGGCTAGCTCCGATAAATCTAAAATAGGCTGAACAGTACCGATCTCATTGTTTACATGCATTACTGAAACTAAAGCAGTACGCTCTGAAAGCAGTTTTTTATACTCATTTATTATTACTAAACCAGAGGCATCGACAGGTAAATACACAACTTCTAACCCTAAGTATTTTAAAAAATCACAGATGTTTAAGCTAGCATTATGCTCAATAGACGATATAAGCACCTGGTGGCGGCCTTGCTGTTTTAAAGCAAGCGCTGTTCCTAAAAGCCCTATATTAGTCGCTTCCGTTCCACTAGCGGTAAAAACGACTTCTTGGGGACCAACATTTAAAACGTTCGCTGCCATAAAACGCGCCTCATCCACTATCGCCCGTGCCGCTCGACCATACGCATGGATGCTAGAGGGATTCCCGGACACCTTAAGCATAATATCTGCCATTTCCTGCACTATAAATGCAGCTGTAGGTGTACTAGCTGCATGATCAGCATAAACCTGCATAATCGCCTCGCCTAAGTCTTTTCAGTTACAAGAACTAAATCATACGCTTCTTGCCAAGATGTAATGCGTGCCACTTTTGCATCATAACATTGATTATATGGAGCATCAAAAATTACAACGGGAATATTGGCAGCTACGAGTTTGTCTAGATAGACTGGCATATCCTCAAAGAAAAGATCTATCCCACGCTCACGCGCAATAAGACCTTTTTCACCGGCACCAATGATTAGGTTGTTACCATTATATGGAAACTTATTATTTACAAGCCACTCTTTCGTAGCTTGGACTATGCCTTCTGTTTTAGCGCGGGCTGTAATGAAAAAAACCTCATGTCCTTCCGCCACTAACCGTGATAAAACCTCTGACGCCTCAGGAAAAGGTTTTCCTAAGCGATAAATAGTCTCCTCATGTTCCGCCCACAACCGCTCCCCATGCTCGACAGTGATGCCGTACAAAAAATAAAAGTTGCCTAATCTCCTAGCTTCTGCTATATCTATTTGTTTTCCTAATAATTTATTAAAATGATTGACAGCTATTTGCCATGTGTCCACAACTGTTCCATCCAAATCTATACCTAAACGCATCTCGCACTACTCCCATATACCAGGTAAATAAAACTATTAGCCTTTTGTGAAAAAAGACTAATTTTATTGGGTTGGGCCAACAAGATCCCACTTATGCCGTACTAGCCTTCGTTTTGAACCTGCTATAAGCAGGTGGGTGCCCTGCACTTCATTTCGCAAGTCCCCGTCGAAACAAGGGCATGTGCTAGAAGAAGCGACCCGAGCTCCCGTTGTAAAGCTGTTGGCTCAAAACATCAGCAAGCACAAACACCGCAGGATCTTATTAACGATTATAACATGTGAGCTATTTTTCGGCAAGATCTTCCATTATTTTTATTTAAAAAGGAACCCCTGATATTATTGGCCTTAAGATAATATACGGTGTGTCGTCATCAAAATAAGCAATGTAATAACCTGTGTGAATCGTTAGATAACAAGCATTGCGCTCCTTTTTGGTCACTGGAAAAGTAACTGACCTTGACCTTCGCCTTGGAAAAAAAGAAAGCGTTCTAAAATCAGGCTGTAAATGTGACCTTTCAGCCGCTTGGCATTTTGCGCTCCAAGGACCTAACAAACCCATAGTTACAAGTATTGTTAAAATTTTAAATTTGTCCATATTAACTACCATCAAATAAACTTAAAAAAGTAACAGGATGAAGATTATGATCAGCTGGTACTTTGGATGCCAAAGAAGTGTTGGATAAAGATGTAGGTGTTTCAGCAATCGAAGCACCTTCCGATAAAAACGGCGAACTTTCTGTAGAAGAAGCTATTGATTTAGGTGTGGTAGAAATCATCAAAAGCTCACTCTTTTTAAAACTTGCTCTTGGAGTAAGTTCAGGTAAAGAAAGCTCAGACAACGAGGGTGAAGAACCAAGTACGGCTGGTGGTGTCACAACTTTCTTTAGTTCAGGAAAAGAGCGGTTAAAGTCAGAAAAAGAATCTGAACGATTTAGCCGAAAGGGATGTTTTTTCACAGGAAGCCCTGGTAATGTCTGTTTATCTACAGCAAAGAGCGAACCTACACTACATAAGATAAAGCTACTAAAAAGTAGCATGGTTATCATTTTACAAACCAACTTTTTATCACTCCTAAAATTATAGAATTTAAATTTCCATTAAATAACGCTCGCAATCAAGCGCTGCCATACATCCACTGCCAGCGGCTGTGATTGCCTGTCGATAAGAGCTGTCCTGAACATCACCACAAGCAAAGACACCTGCTCTATTAGTTTTAGCTGTTCCTCGCTCGACCTCGATATAACCATTGGCATCTAGTTTCAACTGCCCATTTAAAAAAGCAGTATTTGGTGTATGACCAATCGCCACAAAAATCCCATCGGCCTCAATAAATTCTTCCCGTTGATCGTCCTTTACTTCGACCAACAATTGCAATTTATCTCCTTTCTTTTTAATGGCCAGCGGTTTACGATTTAAATGCCACAATACTTTTTTGTTTGCTTTTACTCGGTCCTGCATAATTTTTGAAGCACGTAACTCTAAACGCCGATGGACTAATTTTACAGAAGAAACGTGTTTGGTTAAAAAAAGTGCTTCTTCCATTGCTGAATCGCCACCACCAATCACAATCACGCTCCGATCCTTGTAGAAAAAACCGTCGCAGGTGGCACAACTACTTATTCCTTGGCCAATATATTTTGCTTCCCCAGGTATCTCTAACCAGCGCGCTGATGCTCCTGTCGCTAAAATCACCGTTTTGGTTTTAATTAGATCACCTGACTCCAATACTAATTCAAAAACATTTTTACTAAAGTCAGCTTGCTTAACAATGCCACGTTTAAACTTTGCACCAAATTTTTGAGCCTGCTGCCGCATATTAGCAAGTAACTTATCAGCACTGATATCTTCTACTACTCCAGGATAATTTTCAATCTCGGTGGTATAAGTAAGCTGTCCACCAGGCTCTGGACCTTCTATTACCAATGGTTTTTTTTCGGCACGTGCTAAGTATATTGCTGCTGTAAGGCCCGCAGGTCCCGTTCCTAAAATTGTTACTTCTTGCGACATACTATCACTGGCCATCTCCTTCACCTCTTTTTTTATTTTCCAAGTTGGTTTTATTAACCTCACTTTCATTTAACGTCACACGTTCCAAAGCTAATACCCCTCTTCGTAACCAGTATCCTAAAAAACATACAGCAATCAATGGGAAAAGTAAATGCAGCGCTGAGACTATGTGAGCACAAAGCTGCTCCAATAGTAATGCCCACTCGATCAAACTACTCATGCAAGGACACCCTCCTTACTTTTTCCAATTTTCTAAGGCATGTAAAGCTGCATGTTGCTGCGCTGTCTTCTTAGAAGAACCTAGGCCTTTTCCAAGACAGGTATCTCCTAAATAAACTTCTGCCGCAAAAATTCGATTATGTGACGGCCCTGCGACACTAGTAATTTTATATTCCAGCTGCCCAATCTTAGCACGTTGCACTAGTTCTTGCAAGCGACTTTTAACATCGACAATGTCTGTTAACCAACCTTTATCAATCTTTGTAAAAACTGTTCGTACTAGAAATTTTTCAACCTCGTCTATCCCTTGGTCAAAATACAAGGCCCCAAGAAAAGCTTCAAACAGATCAGCCAACAATGCTGAACGTTCTCGGCCCCCACTCCGATCTTCACCCTTACCTAAGTACACAAAAGCGCCAAAATCTAACTCTTTGGCAAACTCAGCTAAAGCTGCCTCGCAGACGACACTAGACTTAATACGTGTTAATTCACCTTCATCTTTCTTAGGAAATCTTTGAAACAAATATTTTGAAACCACAAATTCCAAGACGGCATCACCGAAAAACTCCAGGCGTTCATTATCTAAAAAATTTTGCCGATTACATTCTCGGGAATAAGATTTGTGCGTAAAAGCTTGCCTGAATAAATTTTTATTTTTAATTTTAATGCCCGTCTTCTGTTCTAATTCTAAGACATCCACAGTCTTACCATCCTCTTTCTAAACCATTAAAACTTATAACTTAGTTTACGTGAAAATCCCACCCTATATTCATCAGAATTGCATTCTAAGTTAATTAAACTTGCGTAATAAAACAGTTGCATTATGACCCCCAAAGCCAAATGAATTAGAGATAGCAACTTTGACCTCACTCTTCTTTGCTACATTAGGAGTATAATTCAGATCACACTCAGGATCTTGTTCTTGATAATTTATTGTCGGTGGAATTAACCCTCTTTCTAACGTTAAGGCCGTCGAAATAGCTTCTACAGCTCCTGATGCCCCAAGCAAATGGCCTAACATTGATTTAATAGAATTAATTGCTAACTTATAAGCATGGTCCTTAAATAATTTTTTAATAGCCAAAGTTTCTAAGGCATCGTTATACTTGGTCGCTGTGCCGTGAGCATTAATATAGTCAACATCTGCTGGCTGCAGCCCAGCATCCTTAATTGCTAGTGACATACTTCGCACCGCTCCCGTACCATCTTTATCAGGTGCCGTCAAATGATAGGCATCACAACTAGCGCCATAACCTGCTAACTCCGCCATGATATGCGCCCCTCGTGCCAAAGCATGTTCCAAGCGTTCTAAGACTAACACACCTGCACCCTCACTCATTACAAACCCTGAGCGGTTCTTTTCAAAGGGCCGGCTGGCTTCCTGTGGACGATCGTTATAACCAGTAGCCAAGGCCCCCATCGCCGAAAAACCTGCAACTGCCATCGGCAAAATTGTAGCCTCTGCTCCACCAGCTAAGACAACATTAACTTCTTTACGCTGGAGTAAGCGCATCGCTTCACCAATCGCATGCGTACCGGTAGAACAGGCCGAAACAATTGAAAAATTTGGTCCTTTTAACCCTAACTGAAGTGCAACCTGCCCGGCGGCCATATTACCAATTAACATTGGGATAAAAAAAGGACTTACACGCCGCGGACCTTTAGCTAACAGACAACTGTGTTGTTCCTCGATCGTCTGCAGACCTCCAATACCAGCTCCTATATAGACCGCGGTTTCATCACCATTTAGACTGATTTTAGCATCTGCAACAGCCTTTTTTGCTGCTGCAACCGCAAATTGTGCGAAGCGATCCATTCGTTTTGAGTCTTTTCTTGCCATATATAAAGTTGGGTCAAAATCACGTACCTCTCCCGCAATCTTAACCTCGTACTGGTCAGTATCAAAAGCGGTAAGCTCTCCAATACCAGACTCCCCCGCTGCTAACTTGGCCCAAAACTCTTCCTTCTGGCTACTTAAAGGCGAAATAACTCCTGCACCTGTTATAACTACTCTCTGCAACTTTAAAATACCCTCCCTATCTTAGAAAATAGATAGCCCGCCAAAACAAGCGGGCCTCCCTGTATTAATGTCAAGCTATTGCTTATGAATCAACCTTACCTTTTACATAATTAACGATGTCAGCAACCGTTTCAATCTTTTCTGCATCCTCATCACTGATCGTTGTGTCAAATTCTTCCTCTAAAGCTAAGACTAGCTGTACTAAGTCCAGCGAATCCGCTTTAAGATCCCCGGCTAACGAAGCCTCCATCGTCACCTGTGCTTCATCTACATCTAGATGCTCGATGATCATCTTCTTAACCTTGTCAAACAATTTATCCATTGACTACACCTCCACTTTTTAATTATATGGAAATTTAAAAAGAATTTCTACATGGCTAAGCCACCATCGACATGAATATTTTGACCTGTAATATAAGCCGCATTGTCAGAAGCTAAAAAGGTTATTAGATCCGCTACATCATGAACGGTACCTAAACGGCCCAGCGGAATATTTTCTAGCAATTTTTGTTTAACATCTTCATTTAAACCGCGCGTCATATCAGTATCAATGTAGCCAGGAGCAATGGCATTAACTGTGATGCCACGACTTGCCACTTCACGTGCGACAGTTTTAGTAAATCCGATTAATCCTGCTTTGGTCGCGCTATAATTGGCCTGACCTATGTTACCCATTACCCCAACCACAGAGCTAATATTAATAATTCGTCCTGAACGTTGGCGTAACATTGGTTTAAGCGCCGCTTGCGTTGATAAAAAGACACCCTTTAAGTTAACATTCATCACCCGCTCCCACTCTGCTTCACTCATTCGAAGCAGCAGGTTATCAGCAGTAATCCCTGCATTATTAACTAAAATATCGAGCCGGCCAAATTCCTCGACGATCTGCTTCATACCCTGATGAACTTGGTCTTTATTTGTTACGTCAACTTCTAAAGCTCGGCCTTCGCCGCCTATAGCTTGCAGCTCTTTAAGATATTGCTGCGCTAGGTCATTACTTCCGATGTAAAAGACGACACTTTTAGCACCTGCTTTAGCTAATGAGAGACTAACCTCCTTCCCAATACCTGTCGCACCACCTGTTACCAAAGCTACTTTACCTGAAAACAAAGAAGCAACCCCCAAACGTTTTAAAAATTTTCAGTCACCTGTAATCTTTTGATGACGCACTCCCGACCTAAAAGTTCCATAGATAACTTAAGGTCTGGCCCATGAAGCTCTCCCATCACCGCAGCTCTAATGGGTAAAAAAAGCTGTTTACCCTTCCGCGAGCTTGCTAAACTTATATCTTTTAACACCCCGCCTATTACTGAGCTTTCCCAACTAGCGTTAGATGTTTTCTGTATAACGCTGGCTGCTAAAGCTAAAAAATCTTGATTCTCTCGCACTAATATTTGGGCCTCTTCTGCCAATCTAAGCTCTCTGTGCAATAAAAAAGCTGCCTGCTCTTGCAAGTCATCAAAAGAACTAACAGAATCCTTAAAGAGCCGCGAGAATTTTAAATACCAGTCTTCACTATAGGACAAATTAGACGACTGCTGGGCTAAATATTCCTGCACCAGCAATTTGAACTCATTATCAGATAATTTTTTTAGATAAGAGGCGTTCATCCACTTTAGCTTTTCTAGATCAAAGACTGCCCCTGCTTTACTTATACGCTCTAAGTCAAATAAATTTATTATTTGACCGATAGAAAAAAGCTCTTCTTCTTTATGCGCCTCTGGCGGCGACCAACCTAATAATGCTAAATAATTAATTACAGCCTCTTTAAGATAACCCTTAGTTCGATACTGCTCCACAAACTGCATCGTGCTTTCATCGCGCTTAGATAACTTCTTACCCGTCTTACTTAATATTAATGGTAGATGTGCAAAAAGAGGCGGCTGCCAGCCTAGCGCTTCGTATAACATGAGCTGCAGCGGCGTATTCGATAGATGCTCCTCCCCACGAATCACATGTGTGATCTTCATTAAAGCATCGTCAACAACGTTGGCCAAGTTATAGACAGGCATTCCATCCGCTTTGGAAATAATAAAGTCTCCAAAATCATCACTTTTAAACGAGACTTCGCCTCGAACTTGATCTTTAAAGATAAGTTCCTGGCCCTGTGGAACCTTAAACCGAACCACCCCTGTCTTTCCAGGTTGCTGATGGTTGCGACATTTGCCACTATACCGATAATGAACGCCCCGCTCTATAGCAGCCTTCCGCTCACTCTCAAGCTCTTGCTTCGAACAATAGCAATAGTAAGCTTGCCCTGCATCTAACAACTGCTGTAAATACTGCTGATAAAGTACTAACCGCTGCGAAGAATAATATGGCCCATAGGCCCCACCAACCTTAGGTCCTTCATCCCAAAGTAACCCAAGCCACCGAAAATTCTCCAAAAAATTTTGGGTAGCTTCCATTTGATTTCGGGCTACATCAGTATCTTCAATCCGAAGTATATAACTCCCGCCATGCTTCTTAGCAAATAAATAATTAAAAAGCGCAGTGCGAGCACTACCTAAATGTAAAAGTCCAGTGGGACTAGGAGCAAAACGTACGCGAACACTCATTTTCTTAAGTTTAACCTCGCTATCATCATCTCTTAACATAAATTAACAACTAAACTGTGTGCTTAATAATTATACATTTTAATTTACTAGAAAAAAAGTCCTCAGCTAATCACACTTCAGCTACTAGAGCAGCAGTTTGTCTCTAAAGCAGGCGTATGCTATTCGCCTAGATCAGCAATGGCCTGCAAATATAGCTCCATAGACTTTAAAACGGCATCCGTCATAAATAGTATATACTCTTCTTTTTCGCCATCTAATTGTGCTTTTTCCAAGACAGTTAAGTAGCGCGACCGATCTTCAGGCTAGAGTATCGGACTCTGTAAGCCCTTTGTCTTGCTCAAAGTCGCAGGAAGTGGCTGGTATTTATCAAGCTGTTTTTTTCTTTCTGTTAAAAGATCATACATTTAAAACAACCTTCTTTTTTAAAAGTTATCTAACTGTAGTTTAACACATAAAAAAAGCTACCACTTTGCTCAAGTAGTAGCTTGTCTCAACTAAACTTATATCTTGCTACGAAAAGTTGCTTTTGCTAAAAACGCCATACCTAACATTACAACTGTTAACACCAAAAAGTAAACAGGCATTGTAAGCAAAAGACCATTATGCAAATAACTCATCCCGCTTGTAATAAAACCTACTAAAAAGTAGTAAGCCAGTCCCAAGAGCGCTCCCGCTGTTCCTAAGACCTGTTTATAACCGAGTAAAGCCAAGCTTAAAGCGTTAGGGACAATCATACCAATTCCTAAAAATAAAGTGAAAATCGCACCTAATAATAGTAAACATAGTAATTTAGTCGGGCCTTGCGCTGCACTTGCCAATAGTGTATACAGCAACGCCCCAATCATAGCAATTAACGTACCATAAATGATAATAAGTAAAGCTGCAACCTTCTGCCGCAGTAATCTTTTAGAGAGAAATGCTCCGACTATGAAAGCTGACGACAAAACAATGCCTATAAAACCATAAAAATTAGGCTTAAAACCAAAGTATTCCCCGAATAAAAATGGTGCTTCGCCATAAAAACTGAAAATTATGCCATTAGTTACCCCAATTAAGCCCGCAAAAGACCAGACCCGCAAATCGCCCACCATCTGCTTGGCAACTGAAACAGCACTAATGCGAACCACAGTCTCTTGATTCCTTGTTTCGGGGAGTTTCGTAAACGCAAAATAAAGTAGTACGAGACCCATAAGAACTAAAAATAAAAAAATACTGGTATAGCCATAAAAGTAATCGATCCAACCACCTAACAGCGGTCCAACCGCAGGCGTAAAAGCAAGAGCCGCAGAGATTTTAGCAAAGACAACCCCTTTTTGTTCATCGGGAATACTCTCACGCAACATAGCCTGCGTCACCACCGAACCAACGCTCGCACCAAAAGCTTGCACAAAACGCGCCACTAAAAGATAACCAACGGTAGGGGAAAACAAGCAACCGACGCTCCCTACGATATATAACACTAATCCTAATAACATCGAGGGACGTCGCCCTATCCCATCCGATAAACGACCCCAAAAATAAACACCTACGGCAAATCCGATAAAATAAATACTGAGTGTAAACTGCATCTCGTTTGCTGTCGCCAGCAATCCTCGTCCCAAATCAGGCAATGCTGGCGTATAAATCGTTTCACTTACCTGTGGAAAGCCCGTCAAACATATCAGCAGCAACATTGGCAATGCCACGGCCATAACGCTCTTTTTTTGCACACTAACACAGCTCCCTTTAGTTCTTGCTTAGACTAAAAGCGCTACTTATGGTATAACAGGTTTACATTTTTTTAAAATTTGGGTAAACAATCGTTCTACACCCCTTTTTTCTTTATACTATTATAGCATAATTTAAACTAAAATATTCCTGTACAGACACTTATCATACAATAAAAACATACGCTATTTATGACACACATTTTAATAAAGGAGTTAAATAATGAATTACAATCCTCTTATTCATACTTCCGCAAGTAGACCAATAAATCAAAAAATTGTAGCTACCTTTCAACAAATATTAGCTGCTAACCCTGAGCTAACAAAATTTTTTAACGTTAGTCTAAGTGATCCCTTCACGTTTCAAAGAATGCTTGGACGTCTAACTCAAAAGCCAAAAGTATTTTTTCCCTTGGTGACCGCCACTACAATATCAGCTATACAATCTATTTACAATGAAGTAAATGAAATAACAAACAATTTTACAGCTTACTCAAGCGAATTTAAAGAAATTATTAGGAGTAGTGAAGATAGGCTAAGAGAAGCTAGACTAAGAAAACGCGAAGAAGATTTCGAAGAAGATATTCCATCTAATAGCAAACGGACTAGATTTTCTGAACCACACCTTCCAATAGCCGGCCCAGCTCCTGTGTTACCGCCCACTGCTACTGCTGTAGTTCCTACTGCATCAGTATTCGGACCTCCTGCTGATGTTCCTTTACCACTGGATACCCCAGCTCCTTTATTATTCGCACCCACCGAATTTACTAATGAAGTTCCTCTAGGACCGCCAGTTGTTCCTTCAGCACCAGCCACCTATGCTCCGCTCTTTGCTCAATTTACAGATGTTAATCCACTAGCTCGTTTGTTATTCGGCCCTCCCGTAGCACCTGCGGATGTTCCTTTACCACCGGCTCCACAAGCACCATCTGCTCCATGGTTTACTGTAGATGAACGACCTTTGTTTACAGTGTAAGCGACCGCTCCAAATCTGTCCTAGCAAGCCTCTATTAACATAAATTGTCATACGTGCTAAAGCAGTAATAAGCAACTATTGTCAGGACCTTATTACACCTAGCTATTGCTAGGTGTAATTTTTTGCGAGTAACCACCAAAATTTGCCGCGACATAATTTGACACATTTAGGCTACTATGATTATATTCTAACTAAGCTTTCATAAATACATTTAAGGAGTTACTAATGAAACTATTACAAATTTTCAAAAGTCTCGGTGCTATGCTCCTCCCTTTTCATTTTACAGCAGCAGAAGATCCTCAAAAGACAGCTGCTAAACAAGATGCACCTCTTACGCAAGATCCTCAATTGCCAACTTGTAAATATGCTGAAAATAATTTATTATTCGATGAAATTCGAGAAGCTATAGACACTCCGGGTGTTGTAAACTATCACCACCGGGAAGCAACTGCGAACCTCTTCTTCGTGAAGAAGGGTGGCCGAACTGCCTATCTCGTTAATCCCGCAGGCGATGCTGGAGAGCCTACCCCGCAGGAATATGTTAATTTTATAAATCGCATTGATGCAAAAGCTAAGGCTATGGGTTTACATACGGAACACGAAAATTTTCCAAATGGTGGCAGAGATTTATGGGTTAGCGCGAAACCTTTAAAAAAGGGCGCAAAAGATTTTAAGCGTCTTGGTTATCCTTGCGATTTACCTGACGGACACGCTCAATATAAAATAACAGTCGATTTTGACATACAGCACGATGGCGAGTCGTACCCACTAACGAGCTTTGTAACGACAGCTAAAGCTCATAAGAAACATAAACCAC
>JBDKGC010000088.1:0-6965 GCA_039798385.1 Bacillota bacterium | reverse complement strand
CTCCAGTACTGGCAAGCGAATTGGTCGACTTACCATAAATCATGGCTAGACCACCCGTCGCTAGGATAACAGCAGCTGCCTTAAAAGCTACAAACTCACTGCGTTCCACATGCTGGGCAATAATTCCCGCTGCTCGTTGCTCTTGGTCTAGCAAAAGCTGCACAAACTCCCAGTACTCATACCTTTCAATCTGTCCGGTGGTCTCCGCCCGGCGCACCTGTTCATCCAAAGCATACATAATCTGTTGACCTGTAGTTGCCCCAGCATAAGCTGTCCGGGCATGCCGCGTCCCACCAAATCGTCGTAAAGCTAGATGTCCCTCCGCAGTCCGTTCAAAAGGCACTCCCATTCGATCTAATAAATGAATAATCCGAGGTGCCGCTTGACACATAGCTTGCACCGGTTTTTGGTTGGCTAAAAAATCTCCACCAACTATTGTTTCTTTAAAATGTTGGGCCACAGAATCTTCTCCAAATTGCCCATCTTTGTAGAGCACAGCATTGATTCCGCCTTGAGCGCAGACCGAATGAGCACGTCTGGCTGGCAATAATGAAAAAAGTTTTACCTTTTGCCCTAGTTCAACCAACTGTAAAGTAGCCATTAACCCTGCTAACCCACCGCCTACTACGATGATACTCATGCCGTCGCCCCGTTTCCTAAATACCTGCAAGCTATTAAGGCGCCAAGGCCAAACGTTAACAGCACTACCCCTAACGTACAAACACCCCAATTGACTAATCGCTGCATCCTGGGGTTTACTACAATCCCCCAGGTCGTAACAAAGGAGGCAAGCCCTCGGCAAAAATGAATAACTGCTGCCGTTACCCCGATAACATAAAACGAAATTTTCCAATTACTTGCTAAAATATGTACCATCCGTTGTGCTAACTGCTCGGCCGAGTCATCATAGATCATCTTTTGCACCCGTGTTTCCCAAAGATGAACCACCACAAAAATAAAGAGCACTATCCCACTTACCCGCTGCACAATAAACATAAAGTTGGCAAAAGTAGGATAAACACGGAAATTATCCTGCGCAGTAACAGCTAAATATATACCATACCCGGCATGATATGCCAGTGGCAAGAAAATTAACCCAAGCTCCAGCACACATAGACAAGGCATGCTCCATAGAAATTCCACCTGTGCAATAAAACGCGGGAAACCAAAAACAAGTAAAAAACTTGAAAAAAGATGTTCAAATAAAAAACATCCAAGCGGGACTACACCAGTCAATGAATGCATTCTTTTGGCCCAAAAACTAACGTTCATATCGATGTCATTTACCCCTTCTTTTTCGTAAATACCTAACCTTAAGTTAATAATTTCGCGCAATCGCTAGCCAGCTCCTGCTCTTTGCCATTCCCGTTTAAATAAAAAAATAAGAGAACTTGCTCAGCAAAAAAACACTGCCAGTTCACTGCTTGTTTGCATATCTTAAGATAACACCGTGGGAGGTTGTTTTTTTATGGCCTTAGTAGATACGTTTACTTTTCTTTATCGCTCCAAGCCTTGTAAAAAAGATTTTCAAGATATCGGTTGTCCAGTACTGCATACTGGCAGTTATGCCCATACCATTACAGCTAAGGTAACGGAAGAAAAGTTAGCAATAATAAAAAAAGATCCGGCTTTACTATCCGCCGAACCAGACTGTGCTTTAATGCTCGCTCAGTACAACATAGAAAAATACCTGCCTGCCAAAAAAATAGTACATATCGGCGCAAAACAAATTTTACCCTGGAATATCGAACGGGTCCTGCAGGGTGCACCTTTAGGTAGTGGACAAGGCATTAAAATAGGGATTATCGATACTGGTATCGACTATGCCCATCCCGACTTAGCAGGCAATATTAAAGGTGGAATTAATCTGCTAAATTCCAAAAAACGACCGCTCGATGATAATGGTCATGGCACGCATATCGCCGGCATTATTGCAGCCATAAATAATAACATTGGGGTCGTAGGCGTTGCAAGCAGCGCCTCCTTATATGCTATTAAAGTCTTGGATTCAAAAGGGGCAGGTTCGCTAATTAACCTTATTAAAGGTATTGAATGGGCAATTGCTAAAAAAATACAAATCTTAAATATCAGCATTAGTGGTGGACAACTCGTTAGTCGTGCTTTAAACAAAACAATTCAAGCGGCAGACGAACGGGGCATTGTTATCGTGGCCGCCGCTGGTAACACTGGCTCCCCCACTGGACGTGGTGATACGGTACAGATACCAGCCCGCATTAAGCCTGTCATTGCTGTAGCCGCCTTAAACAATCAAAATAAACGCGATAAATATTCAGCGACCGGAACTACAATTGATTTAGCAGCCCCAGGAACTAAAATTTTAAGTACTTATCACAAAAAACGTTACGCCTACTTAAGCGGCACTTCGATGGCTGCCGCACATGTTAGTGGTGTACTGGCAATCTATAAGAAAAAATTCCCAAATAGCTCACCTTCACGATTATGTAGTACCGCAAAAAGAAGAGCCCGGCCACTAGGCAACGTAGGTAACTCGCACACCGGTTGGGGTATAATAAGCGCCCGTTAACAAAAGCTAGCTAACCTTCATCATCAATACTCTCACATTCCTCCGCCTCCAGCTCATCTTGCAACTGGCCTTGATCTGTAAAAAATGGCGAACGTTTAACTTCTGTTGCCTGCTGCAACTCTGAAAAGGCCTCACATTCTTCGAGTTTGCTATCAAGCGTCCCTGGACATGGTAAAATAGGAGGCCGGGGTTGGGCAGGACGACCATAAAGCTCAAATGGAGCCTGTTGATAAACTTCGACCAGATATACAAACGACATAAAAATAATAACTTCACCCGTACAAGGGCTGATTGCACCATTGGTCGCCGGGGGGAAACAATAAGATGCACCACAGGCACTATCTGGTGTACAAGCATAAGCCCAAATATTCTCTTGACCTAAAGGGGACGGCATCCATAAGGTCGTATAAATAATGTCATTGTTATCTGTAACCCGATTAATAGCACGCCAACCACTGGTTTCAAACTCACACAACAGTTCCTTCACGCCTGATGCTAAAACTTCATAAATACTTACGGTAAAAGGAATATTTGCCTGCCATGTTACCCTAACTTCATTGGCATTGGTTGTCGAACGCTCAAAACTTTCGATGCAAATTTGAATACAAGCCGGATCTACACTAACATCAACCTCAATCGTCGTTGTTTGTAATAAATTTATAATTTCTTGTGCTAACTTCGGACAAAAATTATTTAAATCTAATATAAATTGCAAAGGTGGTGTGGTATCAGCCAAAAAATCTACAATACGTACCGTTCTAACTGGCGACCATTCGCATGGCATAAAACGTCCCACCATCTTTCTTTACTAAGGTTACTATAGATATATGCCGCTTTGAAAAAAAAAATTCCTACTGATGTAGCACAGTTGAATTTTTTATCGAGATCATCACCGGAAGCAATCCACACGACACGTCATTGCGAGCAGCGCAGCGACGAAGCAATCCACACGACACGTCATTGCGAGAAGCGCAGCGACGAAGCAATCTAACGGTTTTGGTTATACTAGATTGCCGCGGCCTTCGGCCTCGCAATGACAAAAGATAGCACAACCAATTCAGGGATTTTGCTTTTTGTTAAAAAAACAGGCTATCATTAGTTTCGTTCCTGTCCTTGGCATCATATATTGTAAACATCAAACTGTTCGTTTTAAGTTTTTTAGTGAGGTGGTCTCGCCAATGGGTGATTGTTGCTATTGCTGCTCCAATGCAAAATTGATAACTAATAAACTCTGCGATCTGCAAATCCCATGTGGGACTAGACTATGTGTCTACGAGCCACTTAGTCCGACCGGACCACCGATGTTATATGGGACACTAACAGTCAACTTAAAAGGTCATACTCCGGTGACACAAGTCCCACAAATTTTAGTCAGCATTACCGGTTTTGCAGACAAAGTAGTGGCGCGCAACCAAGCCCGGATCTTCGAGCTCCCGCCAAACTTTATGGCCGATATTTTTATTGTCGTCCCACCTCACGCCCCACCACTGCAGTATGCGATCGTTGATGTAATCTTATCCGCCACCTACCCGGTGCCCGTGCAAAGATGGCATACCTCAGCTTGTAACTTTAATTCATTGGACGCATGTTATAGTGCTTCGCTATGTAATACTAAAAAGCAAAAAAAAATAGCTAAAAAAAGAGCTAAATTAACTTTTAAAAAATGTGGCAAACCATTCCTTAATACTAATAAATTAACGGTCTATATGTAACAGGCTCTCTATAAAAATTAAAATAAGCAGCGTAGAAAAAACGCTGCTTATTTAAAATTTTAACTTACATACTACCTGAAAGCTTACATGTTTTTTTAGACTGCGGACGTTATTGTGGTTGCGATACTCTGAGCTGTATTAAATTCCGCCTTGCTAAATCCTCTAAAAATTGAGTGTATTCGGGTAGGCTCCCAAACATTCTTTGATATATTGGTAAAACTGCATTTGCTGCCAACTGCAACTGTAACGACCTATTATCCCCACTTGCTTCTATATCGTTGTTCCATTTATCAATATAGCTCTGAGCCATTCTCTTTTGAAGATCAGTTGCCATTGGCTCTACTCCGGTTGGTACTTGATAGAGAGGACGGTATGGAGGCTGCTGTGGTACTTGTGAAAATAAGGCTGATAGAGATGGCTCTATAACTGGTGATAGCGATGATGGTGGAGATGGTACGGAGGGAGGTATCACTGGGAATGATGGCTGGCCTGCAGGTGGGGCGAATGGTGATGGTGTAGACATAGGTCCTGGGCTAAAACTACTAGATGGTGGTGGTGATGGGAACGATGGAGGCCCTGCAGTTGGGGCGGCTGGTGGTGATGGGAACGATGGAGGCCCTGCAGTTGGGGCGGCTGGTGTTGTTGGTAATGATGGTAGTGGTGGTGGTAATGAAGAAGAAGGTAATGATGGAGATGATGAAGATAAAGGTGAGGCAGATGGGTCTTTTGGAATAAATTCCCAATTTATATGAGTTAAAATGCCTAAATATTCAGCCAATTTGTTAGCGAAACTGTTTAAATAAATCATACCGGTTCTTGTATTTACTCTATTTAATACATCTTGTAAAACACCTAAGTAGTAGGAAGGATTTTTTGTTCGTCGTATTTTCAAGTATTTAAGATTATATATCGGCTTACCCCACCTTGAACCACTAATATATTCATCTGAATTAAAAAAACCCTTACTTACTATTTGAGTATAAAAAGGCATGAATCTAAAATCAAGATCTGCTGGCGGACTCGGAGTAACAGCATTCACCCACAAATAAGGATCATAGGCACCATAGTAGCCAGCAGATGCTGGGGTATAACCATAGCCAGCATAGGACACAGGGTTATACGGACTATAATTTACATCATACATAACATTTTTCTCCTTTATTAAAAGTTTAATTTATCTATCATACTGATTAATATATGCCACTTGACTATTAAGTGTGCCTGTCCTAGTTCCTTTTAATTGCCACAATAAACTATAAGCAGCGTAGAAAAAACGCTGCCTATTTAAAATTTTAACTTACATACTACCTGAAAGCTTACATATTTTTTTAGACTGGGGACGTTATTGTGGTTGCGATACTCTGGCCGGTATTAACTGCTGACTTGTTAAATTATCTAAAAATTGAGTGTATTCGGGTAAGCTCCCAAACATTCTTAGATATGTTGGTGAAATTGCATTTGCTGCCAACTGCAACTGTAACGACCTATTATCCCCACTTGCTTCTATATCGTTGCTCAATTTCTCAATATAGCTCTGAGCCATTCTCTTTTGAAGATCAGGTGCCATTGGCCCTACTCTGGTTGGTACTTGATAGAGAGGACGGTATGGAGGTTGCTGTGGTACTTGTGGAGATACGGATGAAGAGGAAGGTGGGGCTGTAGAAGATGATGATGGTGATGGTGGTACGAATAAAGTTGGAGATGGTGTTGGTAATCCATGTGATGGGAATGAGACTACAGGTGGGACGAATGGTGATGTGCCGGAAGAGGGCAGGGATGAGGAACCTGACGAAGCAAATGATGAGGACGATGATGAAAATGAAGACGCTGGCGAAGTGTGGGGAGATAATAATGAAAATAAAGGATATGGGGGTGGTGATGGAACGGGCTCTAATGATGGTAGTGGTGAAGTGAAAGGGGAGGTTGAGGTTTCAGAAGGAGATGGTTGCACTGGTGGTGCTGGGAATGGTTGTTGCAAAGGTGTACCTGTCGAAGCCATTGGTAATGCGTATCCTGATGGAGGTGTCTCTGTTAACAAAGTCGAGGTTTGTTGAGGTAATGAAGGTGATTGAAATAATTCTTCTGATAACGATAATGGAACTGATTCGTAGGGAGGCATAGATATTGAAGGTGACACTGAAGATGGTAGTGGTGTAGATAGTCCGGAGGATATCTCTGTTAAAGTCGAAATTGGTTGAGATAATGAAGATGATGCAGATGGTGGAAATACGGCTGATGAAGTTGACTCTATAGGGGGTGAAGATGGCAAGAGTGAAGTTGATGAAAAGAGTGGTAGTGTTAATTGGCTCGTGGGAGGAAATTTATCAAATTCTTTTAAATAACTTCTTATACTGGATTGTATTCCTCTTGTATTTTTAAAAGGTGTTAAAAGCTGCGCTAGCCTCGTATGTTGTTCATCGTTAGGTAGTGACTCCCCTTCCCCAATTTCTTTGAGCGTGTCAGCTAACTCGTTAATTGCTACATTAAATTTTGCTTGGTTATCTAACTCTTCAGCAGATGGTACCAACTCCCTTATCAGATTAAAGATCTCTTCCTGTTCCTCAGCCGGAATCGGAGTAGCAGTATTCACCCACAGATAAGGATCATAGGCACCATAGTAGCTAGCAGGTGCTGGGTTATAACCATAGCCAGCATAGGACACAGGGTTATACGGACTATAATTTACATCATACATAACATTTTTCTCC
>JBDKGC010000087.1:0-9929 GCA_039798385.1 Bacillota bacterium | reverse complement strand
GAGTTGTTTGAATATAAAACCAAAAAGTCGCAAAGTTTTTCAGGTATTATTTTGGCAAAAACTTGGTAAGCAACTTGAGCACTGGAGCGGCATAATTGGCCAATATCGTCGTTATAGAAAGTAAGCACTTCGTTTTTAAAGACTGGAAAGATAGCGAGGTCTCTAGGATTTGCACCAAAAGGTTGAACATAGAGAATGTCAAATAGTGGGTTATCTTCTAAGGCGATGTTTATTTCGGTGGCAATCGAATATATTCCACCAGGTGGGCAGTGGGCTTGATAGATTTTCTCCTCATCGATTACTCTGACTTGTACTATTACGCCACTAAAAGTTACTTTTTCAGGAAGTATGTTAGCTAATGCTTGGGCTTTTAATGGATTATTATCAACAGTTATGGTAACAAGGTAGGCATATGATTCATCTTCTTCCGGAGGCAGGAGCGGGCTAATTATTAATGAGTCATCGGCGCCGATTGAACTTACCAGTTCTCGATACCAAATAACCCAAGGTGGAGCGAGGCCTTCTTTGGTTTTAGGTAGATTAAAAGGTTCAGTTTTTTTGGCAGTATTTTTATCAGAGTGGGGTTGATCGCTTGCCATTGTGAAAATATAACTCATTTTTCAGGTCTCCTTTATACATAAATTAGGCACACCCCTATCGTCACACGGGACATGCCTTACTTTTTAGTATATGTTGCCATAGTACCTGTTTGGCACGGCGATGTTGTAATATAATAATAAAATCTTAAAAAAGCCCTAACAAAGAGTGGGCTTTTTTTTGAAACAAATAAGTTTAGCTTAAAGAATTAAGGCATAAAACTAAATCTAATTATAGCTCCCAAACGTGCTGATAATTTATCTCTATTATCAAGTAAGGCTTTAATATTTGCTGCCTCTACTGGATCAATTGTTCTTCTATTTTGCAAAAATGTGACAAAATTATCTGCACTAATCCAATCACTTAAAAGATCAACGATGACTCTATCGCTTGGCATTGGGCTGACACTTGACATGTGTAGGTATGGATTATAATACAATTTTTTAGCACCTCCTTAGTAAAATTTTAAGTTGTAAGCAAGATAGGGATAGTTTTAATATATGCAGCAAACTTCCATTTATGTGCCTGTATTACAAATATATGTGGCTGTAGCATATTAAGAAGTAAACAAACAAGTTTTAGCTGTTGGTAAGGGATGAACGAGGGTGTTTTCTAAGATTCTCTTTAATATTTTCTAGTAAAGCAAGTCTTATGGTAAGCATTTGTTGAAAGTAGGATAATATTGCATTTAAGTCGTGTTTCCTGGTTTTAGCGCGTTCTAATGGGATTTGCTAGAACATTGCATAGTTGGTTCACTTGAAAGGTTATTTGATTTAGTTGGGCTTGTAAATTTTCGTTAAGCATTTTATACATTTGTACCTGATATTGTAAATCGCCGTTATCAGGTAGGTTATGCGTTGTTAACAACGGGTTAGGATAGTAGTCGTGCATTGATTTTCACCTCCTATTCATCTCTCTTATGTTAGCTAAAATCTATAGTATAGTTTATGTTTTTAATACTTAATTAATGTTAATTATTTTATCGTTAGTGCTAGCTTTGCTCAACAACATCTGATTTGTTGGGCTCATCTTGTCTTTTTTTAACCAGTATTATATAATAGTGGTTGGTGATTATTTAGGTGTTTCATTTGATACGCCCGGGTCCTTTGCCACGGGCAACATCTACTAAATCTATAGCAAAGGGGTGCTAATTTGAGCGATCAAAAGATACGAATCCGTCTAAAGGGGTATGATCACCGTAGTGTTGATCAGTCCTCCGGCAAAATTGTAGAGACGGCGCGGCGTACTGGGGCAGTGGTTTCGGGGCCTATTCCGCTTCCAACGGCTAGATCTTTATATACTGTGATTCGTGCTACACACAAGTTTAAAGACTCTCGCGAACAGTTCGAGATGCGGACGCATAAGCGTTTAATAGATATTAAGGGTCCTACGCAACAAACTGTTGATGCTTTGATGAAGTTAGATTTACCAGCTGGGGTTGACATTGAAATTAAGCTGTGAGTTTGAACGGAAGGGGGTAAAGAGGTTGTTAAAGGGTATATTAGGAAAAAAAATAGGCATGACGCAAATCTTTGGCGAGAATGGAGAAGCTTTGCCTGTCACCGTGGTTGAGGCTGGTCCATGTTCTGTTTTGCAGCGTAAACTTAAGGAGAAGGATGGTTATGCGGCTGTCCAGCTTGGGTTTGATATACAAAAGGAAAAGCGAGTGACAAAAGCGTTGCTCGGGCACGTCAAGAAAAGTGATGCTAAGCCTTGTAAGTTTATGCGGGAATTAAGAGATTTTTTGCCGGAGCAAGCTGTGACGGTAGAAATTTTCAATGTTGGCGACGTTGTGGATGTAACTGGTGTTTCGCGTGGCAAAGGATTTGCTGGGTCGATCAAGCGTCACAATCATTCACGTGGGCCGATGAGTCATGGTTCTCATTATCATCGTGGTCCAGGGTCACTAGGTTCTATAGCGGCTAATCGTGTTTTCCCTGGTCATAAATTGCCCGGACGTATGGGTGGCGAACAGGTAACGGTTAAGAATTTGAAGGTGGTTCAAATTAACAAAGAGCGTAATTTATTATATGTACAAGGGTCTATACCTGGACCGCGCAAAGGATACTTAGTGGTAAAAGCTGCTAAGGGATAGTTTTTGGGAGGTTTAAGATAAGTGCAAAAAGTAGCAATGATAGATATGAACGGTACAGAGGTTGGCCAGCTAGAAATAGCGGGGTCGATCGTGCAGAATGATGTACTCCTTACCGAGGCGGTTTTAAGTCAACGTGCTTCTTTGCGCCGAGGTACCCATGCGGTCAAAAACAGATCCGCTGTTCGTGGTGGAGGTAAAAAACCTTGGCGGCAAAAGGGTACGGGTAAAGCGAGACATGGTACGATTCGTTCTCCGTTGTGGGTTGGCGGTGGCGTTGCTTTTGGTCCGGTGCCCAGGAGTTATGGCTATAAGCTACCTAAAAAAAAGCGTAAATTAGCTTTAAAAGTAGCTTTGTTAAATAGAATTGATAGTGGGAAGTTGCTGGTCCTAAAAAACCTAGAACTTAAAGAACCTAAAACGCAAGTTTTAGTCAAATTGTTAACGGCCTTAGGTCCTAGCAAAAGAACACTAATAGTTGTAGAGGAAGTAACGCGTGAACTTTCTTTGGCGGCGCGCAATTTAAAACAGGTAAAGGTGCTAAAGAGTGCAGGTTTAAATGTGCTTGATTTATTAAGTGCAGAACGTGTGATTTGCGAAGAGAACGTAGCTCTCGCGTTAAAGGGGGAACTAGCTAACGATGGATCCGCATAATGTCGTTCTACGCCCGATTATTTCAGAGGCCGCGATGCGTGAACTAGAGCAGAACACTAATGTTTTTGAGGTAAGTATAGCGGCGAATAAAATAGAGGTTAAACGCGCAGTTGAGCAAATTTTTGGAGTTAAAGTAAAAAAAGTAAATATATTGCGAGTGCCTGGTAAAGTCAAGCGTCGTGGACGTTATGTCGGCAAAACGCGTGAACGTAAAAAAGCTTATGTAACGCTCACTGCAGAGAGTAAAAAGATTAACGTATTAGAAGATTAAAGCAAAGGGGGTTAAAAAATGGGTATAAAAAAATATCGTCCAACAACAGCTTCAAGACGGCATATGACGGGTTATACTTTTGAAGAGATAACGAGTAAAAAGCCAGAAAAGTCCCTAACAAAAGCTTTAAACAAAAAAGCTGGTCGTAATAATCTTGGTCGTATCACGGTGCGCCATCAGGGTGGCGGTCATAAACGTAAGTATCGCTTGGTAGATTTTAAACGTAATAAAGATGGTGTTCTGGGCAAGGTTGCTGCCATTCAATATGACCCGAACCGTTCAGCCAATATCGCATTAATTCATTATGCTGACGGGGATAAAAGCTATATCTTAGCTCCACAAGGTTTAACGGTTGGCGCTCAAGTGATGGCTGGTGAACAGGCTGAAATTTGCCCGGGTAATGCATTACCTTTGGAGAAGATTCCGGTCGGAACCGTACTCCATAATATTGAGTTGAAGCCTGGTGCTGGGGGAAAATTAGTTCGTTCGGCAGGATCATCGGCCCGGTTGCTTGGTAAAGAAGGAAAATATGCTGTATTGCGTTTAGTATCGGGTGAAACGAGACTGATAAATATCAAGTGTCGCGCGACAATCGGTGTGGTTGGTAATGCTGATCATGAATTGATTGTGATCGGTAAAGCTGGAAGATCTCGTTGGAAAGGTAAACGTCCGGTTGTGCGGGGCTCAGTCATGAATCCTTGTGATCATCCGCATGGTGGTGGGGAAGGTAAAGCGCCAATTGGTCGTAAATCTCCTGTTACTCCCTGGGGTAAACCAACACTTGGCTATAAGACACGTAACAAGAAAAAGGCTTCTAGTAAATATATTGTAAGAGGGCGTAAAAAACGTTAAGTGTAGGAGGTGTTTTTTGTGGGACGTAGTTTAAAGAAAGGCCCATTTGCAGATGCGCACTTACTTCGTAAGGTTGAGCGGGCAAATGAGAAGAACGATAGACGACTTATCAAGACTTGGTCACGTCGTTCGACTATTTTTCCTGATTTTGTAGGACATACTTTTGGGGTGCATGATGGTCGCAAGCATATTCCTGTCTATGTAACCGAAGAGATGGTTGGTCATAAGTTGGGTGAATTTGCACCTACAAGAAATTTTCGTGGACATGCTGGTGAGGATCGACGTGCTAAGCGTAAGTGATTTGTAAAGTGGAAGGGAATGTTGGGTTATGATAATTAGAGCTACAGCGCGTAATTTACGGCTGGCTCCGCGGAAAGCAAGGCTGGTTGTAGATTTAATTCGCGGGAAAAAAGTAGATGAAGCAATTGCTACTTTAAACTTTACACATCGGGCTGCTTCTTCTCCGCTCGCCAAGCTTTTGAAATCAGCGATTGCTAATGCGCGAGACCGCTATGAATTAGAGGCAGACCAGTTAAAAGTAACAGAAATTTTTGTAGATGAAGGTCCTGTTTTAAAACGCAGAAGATATATTTACTGTGCGAGAGGTCGGGCGTCGCTTGTACGTCAGCGCACAAGTCATATTACGCTTGGGCTAGGTAAAATTAGTTAAAACCATAGAAAAGGAGGGATTTATTTGGGTCAGAAAGTTAATCCGATTGGCTTGCGTATTGGAGTCATACGTGATTGGAGCTCTAAGTGGTATGGTGGTAAAAATTATGCTGACTTATTGCATGAGGATTTAAGGATTCGCAAGCATATCAAGGAAACGTTAAAGGATGCTGCTGTTTCTAAGGTTACTATAGAACGTGTCACTAATAAAATAAACATTACTATTCACACAGCGCGTCCAGGTATGGTAATCGGTAAAGGCGGTCAAGAGGTCGAAGTCTTAAGATCGCGTTTGGCTAAACTAACTGAGAAGCGAGTGCATGTTAATATCAATGAGATAAAAACACCTGATTTAGAGGCGCCTTTAGTAGCGGCGAGCATCGCAACGCAGTTAGAAAGACGGATTTCTTTCCGGAGAGCGATGAAACAAGCTTTATCCCGTGCTATGCGCTCTGGGGCAAAAGGAATTAAAGCTATTGTCAGCGGACGTCTTGGTGGAGCGGATATCGCCCGTAGTGAATCATATAGTGAAGGCGAGGTTCCTTTGCATACCTTGCGTGCTGATGTTGATTATGGAACAGCTGAAGCTCATACTACTTATGGCCGTACGGGTGTGAAAGTTTGGGTCTACCGCGGGGAAGTTTTGACAAAAGGTCCTCGCAGCTAAAAGTTAGCGCAGAAAGGGGGTACGAACTCTATGTTAATGCCAAAAAAGGTTAAGTATCGCAAGCCGCACCGCGGTAAGATGCGCGGCAAGGCAAAAGGTGGAACCGAGGTAGCTTTTGGAGAGTATGGTTTGCAGTCACAAGAGCCGTCTTGGATTACTAATAGACAGATTGAAGCAGCAAGGATTGCGATGACTAGGTATATAAAACGTGGTGGTAAAGTTTGGATTAAAATTTTTCCAGATAAAGCTGTTACCCAAAAACCACTTGAAGTGCGGATGGGTAGTGGTAAAGGATCACCTGAGAAGTGGGTAGCGGTAGTAAAACCAGGCAAAGTTATGTTTGAAATGGCGGGAGTTACCGAAGAAGTAGCTCGGGAAGCTATGAGATTAGCAGCCCATAAACTGCCAGTTAAGACAAAGTTTGTGCAGCGGAAGGAGATGTCTTCCTAGTGAAACCAAGTGAAATTTTAGAGTTAACGTCGGCGGAGATTGAAGAGCGGATCGGGACCTATAAAGAAGAGCTGTTTAATTTAAGATTCCAGGCAGCAGTTCGGCCGCTTGATAATCCAAAACGTATAAAACAAGTACGTAAAAATATTGCACGTTGTAAAACAATTTTGCATGAGCGCTTGTTAGGCAGTGAAGGGGGGCCGAAATCTTGAACGCTACAGCCAAGGAAGAACGAGGTCGAAGAAAGGTCCGTATGGGTCAGGTTGTAAGTACCAAAATGGATAAAACCATTGTGGTTGCTGTTGTAACGCACCGTCGTGACCCTTTATATGGAAAACGGGTTAAGTACACCAAAAAGTTTAAGGTGCATGACCAAGAAGAGCAAGCAACAATGGGCGATATGGTTCGAATTATGGAAACCAGGCCGCTATCCAAAGAGAAACGTTGGCGTTTATTAGGTATTGTCGAAAAAGCTGTAAATGTTTAAATAGCAGGAGGTGACCATAATGATTCAAGTACAGACGCGTTTAAAAGTTGCGGATAATTCTGGGGCTCGGGAAGTAATGTGTATTCGTGTTCTAGGCGGATCAAAGCGACGTTTTGCACGGGTGGGAGATGTAATTGTAGCTTCTATCAAACAAGCTGCTCCGGGTAGCACGGTTAAAAAAGGCGAAGTCGTTAAATGCGTAGTTGTTCGTACTACTAGACCTGTTAGAAGGATAGATGGTTCTTATATCAGGTTTGATGAGAATGCAGCAGTGATAATTAAAGAAGATAAAAGTCCAAGTGGCACTAGAATTTTCGGTCCAGTAGCACGGGAGTTATGTGAGAAGGAGTTTATGAAAATTATTTCGCTTGCACCAGAAGTTATTTAGATGTTGTGCTTGAAAGGGAGGATTAAGGAGTGTCTAAGAAACCCGGCAAGGTATTTTTAAAGAAAGACGATGTAGTACTTGTTTTGCGTGGTAAACAAAGGCCAACGTTTAAAGAAGATGGCCAGAAGGTCTATACCCGCGGGCGTGTATTAAAGATTGATCGCCTTAAAAGCCGTGTATTAGTGGAAGGTGTAAATATAGTAAAAAAGCATGTTCGTGCGAGTAAAGACGAACAACCGAAAGGTATTGTAGAGTGTGAAGCACCGATTAATATCTCAAATGTAATGCTGGAAGATCCTAAATTAAAGGTGCCTACGCGCGTTGGCTATAAATTTATAGAAAAAAAAGATGGATCACGGCAAAAGGTACGTTTTGCAAAACGCTCTGGCAAGGTGCTTGACGGTTAAATTCTAATTATGAAAGGAGGTTTGGTGTAATTGGCTGCTCGGTTAAAGGAGTATTATTCCAAAGAAGTGGTGCCAGCTTTAAAAAATAAATTTCAATATAAGTCAGTAATGCAGGTGCCAAAGGTAGAAAAAGTAATTGTAAATATTGGTGTTGGTGAAGCAATTAAAAATGCTAAAGCTTTAGAAGGTGCCGTGGCTGACTTGACGCTTATTACTGGTCAAAAGCCTATTGTGACCCGTGCTAAAAAGTCTATTTCTGGTTTTAAATTACGTGCCGGTATGTCGGTTGGCTGTAAGTTAACCTTACGCGGTGAAAGATTATATCATTTTTTAGATAAGCTATTTAACGTTGCCTTACCTCGTGTCAGGGACTTTAGAGGTTTATCACGCAAGGCATTTGATGGAAGAGGTAACTATAGTCTAGGATTAAGAGAACAGCTTGTTTTTCCTGAGATATCTTATGACAAAGTTGATAAGATTAGGGGGATGAATATCTGTTTAATTACAACAGCTAAAAATGATGAAGAGTCTTTAGAGTTACTTACTCTACTAGGCATGCCGTTTAAAAAGTAATAAAAGGGGGGTACTTATGGCAAAAAAAGCAATGGTTATTAAATGTAAACGCGGAGCAAAGTTTCCTGTCCGGGAATATACGCGATGTGAGCGTTGTGGCAGACCGCATTCTGTTCTTCGAAAGTTTCGTTTATGCCGCATCTGTTTTCGGGAACTAGCCTGTTTGGGAGAGATTCCAGGGGTACGTAAAGCAAGTTGGTAGTAATAAATATTTTTCAATGTGTTTTATCTAGAACGTGAAGGGGGTTTTTTAGGAAAATGTCTATGAGTGATCCGATAGCGGATATGTTAACAAGAATTAGGAATGCCAATCTTGTTTACCATGAAAGAGTAGAGATGCCTGCTTCGCGCATTAAGCATCAAATTGCTGAAATTATGAAGCGTGAAGGTTTTATTCGTGATGTAGAATATATTCAGGATAACAAACAAGGTGTCTTGCGTATTTTCTTAAAGTATAGTGGTTCTAAAGAACGGGTGCTTACTGGATTAAAACGAATAAGCAAGCCGGGACTAAGGGTTTATGCTTCGGTAACTGAGGTGCCTAAGGTGCTTCGTGGGTTGGGGGTTGCAATTCTTTCAACTTCTTTAGGTCTAGTAACGGATAAAGAAGCACGCCAGAAGAGAGTCGGCGGCGAGGTAATTGCTTATATTTGGTAAAAAACTAGTAGGAGGTGTGTAGTATTTATGTCTCGTATCGGAAAGAAACCTATTCCTTTACCAACTGGGGTTGAGGTTGATATCCAGCCCGATAAAGTAGTTGTTAAAGGTCCGAAAGGAGAGTTATCTCGTTCGTTCTATGCTGGGATGATTATAAAAAAAGAGAAGGAATCCTTGATTGTAGAGCGTCCAAATGATCAACGTCTTTATCGTTCGCTTCATGGTACGACTCGGAGCGTGCTAGCAAACATGGTTACAGGTACGCATCAAGGTTTTACTAAGACTTTAGAATTAGTTGGTGTCGGGTATCGAGCCGCAAAAGAAGGCTCCAATCTGGTATTAAATGTAGGTTATTCGCATCCGGTAAAAGTAGCGCCGGAAACTGGGATAGAGTTTGAGGTACCATCACAGACGCAAGTGATTGTGCGTGGTATTAATAAAGAACAAGTCGGCGCCGTAGCAGCTGATATTCGCAGCATTCGCAAGCCTGAGCCATATAAGGGTAAGGGTATTAGATATCAAAACGAAGTAGTGAAACGTAAAGAAGGTAAAACAGGGAAATAGGGGTGAAGAAAGGTGATAAAGAAAGAAGAACGTAATGTGCTCCGTAAGAAACGACACCTACGTTTGCGGAAAAAAATTATTGGTACCAAAAATTGCCCGCGTTTAAACGTTTTTCGTTCGGCTAAGAATATTTATGCGCAGTTAATAGATGATAGTACCGGTCAAACCGTAGTAGCTGCTTCAACTTTGGAAGCTGCATTTAAGGCTGAAACAGGTATAAATAAAAATCTTGCTAATCAAGTAGGTAAGTTGTTAGCAGAGCGTGCTAAAGAAAAAGGGTTTCTTAAAGTTGTGTTTGATCGCGGTGGGTATCTTTATCACGGCAAAGTGAAAGCATTGGCTGAAGGAGCTCGTGAAGGAGGATTAGAGTTTTGAACAAACCAGGTAAAGGGCGGCGTAGAGAAGAAGCTGCTTCAGAGTTTATCGAGAAGGTCATTAATATTAACCGCGTTTCAAAGGTTGTGAAAGGCGGACGCAGATTTAGTTTTAGTGCACTTGTAGTTGTTGGCGATGGCAAGGGTAAGATTGGAGCTGCGATTGGTAAAGCGTCCGAGGTGCCAGAAGCGATAAAAAAAGGGATTGAAGCAGCAAAAAAGAAGTT
>JBDKGC010000086.1:0-5802 GCA_039798385.1 Bacillota bacterium | reverse complement strand
CGCCCGAGTTATTACTAAATAATCTATATAAGTACACCTCGCTGCAGATTAGTTTTGGGGTAAATATGTTGGCGCTCGTGAATGGGGAGCCCAAGGTTTTAAATTTACGAGAACTTATTTTCCATTATTTAGAGCATCAGATCGAGGTTGTAAAACGCCGAACGAAATTTGAATTAGATAAAGCGATTGACCGGGCTCATATTTTAGAGGGTTATCGCATCGCGCTAGATAATATTGATCAAATTATCTCGCTGATTCGTGGCTCTAAGACGACCAAAGAAGCCCGAGACAAACTGATGCAAAACTTTGAGCTCAGTGAAAAACAAGCGCAAGCCATTTTAGATATGCGCCTACAGAGATTAACCGGCTTAGAACGAGATAAAATAGAGGATGAGTACAAGCAACTGCAAAAAGATATTAAATATTATAGGGACCTGTTAGCCGATGAGTATAAATTAAAGCAGGTGGTGCGCGATGAATTAGAAGAGGTTCGGATAAAACATGGGGATCAGCGCAAAACGGCTATTATCTCAGCCGTTGACGATATAGTGATTGGTGATCTTATTCCTCGGAGTGAGGTGGCAATTATTCTCACCCATCGTGGATATATAAAACGCTTACCGCTGAAGACCTACCGTCTGCAACACCGTGGTGGAAAAGGTGTAACCGGCATGGGGACGAAGGAGGATGATTTTGTCGCGCAACTGTTTGTGACGGACTCCCATAATGATTTGCTATTTTTCTCCAATAAAGGTAAAGTATACCGCTTAAAGGCCTACGAAGTCCCAGAACTTGGACGTTCAGCAAAAGGTACGCCAATTATTAATATGCTGCAGATTGAAAAAGGAGAGCAGATTCAAACTGTTCTATCCCTAAAGGAAGATGAACAATCAGCAGGTCTGTTATTTGCTACGAAGTATGGTGTAATTAAGAAGACGGCTTTGCAAGACTTTGTTAATATTAGACGTGGCGGACTGTTAGCCATCAAACTCCGATCTGAAGACGAATTGGTGGCAATTCATTTAGTAGGTGCAGGGGATGAGGTTATTATTGGGACGGCGAAAGGTCAGGCTATTCGTTTTAAACAGTCTGATGTCCGGGAGATGGGCCGCGCTACAACTGGTGTGCGAGCAATCTCGTTAAGAAAAGATGATCACGTGATAGATATGGATATTGTGGATAGTGCCAAAGATATGTTGCTTGTTACGACAAGAGGCTATGGTAAAAGAACAAAAGTCCTTGATTATCGCACACAAACACGAGGTGGCAAGGGAATTCGATCCATTGGTTTAACACCAAGAAAAGGAGATGTCGTGGCACAAGCCTTGGTAGCCAGGGATGACGATTTAATGATTATCACAAAAGTTGGGATGGTCATCAGAGTAAAAGCCAGTGAAATATCGCTTTTAGGTCGCTATGCACAAGGTGTAAGGTTAATTAATTTAAAAAAGGATTCTGTAGCTAATATTGCGTTAGCGCCCAAGAGTGATGCGTAAATTTACTAGGCTACTGTTTATTAGTATTGTTACTTTTTGTTTACTGGGCTTAAAGCGTGTTACAGAAGAACGGGTAGTTCAGCCGAGTATTAAGGACGTTGTTTTAATTCATGGTTTCTCAAATCGTCATGAATGGGGCGAAGAATTTTTAGCAGCTCTAGCAAAGCGTGTACGCCGGCTTATTGTGGTTTATATTTCGGAAGAGGAAGGGAAAGTACGTGAACGATTGGTGCGTGGCCAAAAGGTGTTTTATATAGGACGAAACACCTATCGTGCTGGCATCCAATCTATCAAGCGACAAGGCGAGCTGATCGGAAAGCGGTTGGACAAGTTAAAATCCGAAGGAATTGTAAGCGCAGGTTATTATTTAGTGGGGCATAGCACCGGTGGTGTCCTAGCACGCAAAGTAGTCTATGAACGACCAAACGAAGTTGCGGGCGTGGTTGCCATTGCGGCTCCCCATCAAGGAACACCACTGATTCAAGATTATGCCTGGCTTGCAAGAGTAATGGTTGCTTCGACATTGCCGGCAGAATTTACACCACAAGCAATGAGTACATTTAATCAGCGTTATCCAGCGATAGGGAGTCCCTTTTACACCGAGCAAGGGAAAGTCTGTACGATAACAGGTAAAGCCCAATCTTGGTTAAGTCGAGGCTGGAATGGTGAAGTTGCGGCTGGCAAAGCTTTTTTGCGATTAAAATATGGCACCGCTAGTGATGGCGTAGTACCAGAGAAAGCGGCTTTATTGTACGGAGCAAAAAACATTGCGACTTTCAAACGTCTAGATCATTTGGAGTTAATCGAGAGTGAGCAGGTTGCCCAGGCTGTCACGAGCGCAATAGCGGGGTGATTAGAGGTGGATAAATGTTCCATGTGGAACGGGTATCTACACATACTAGGCGGATATCGGTGCCACTTTCTTGTAGGTAGTCATATGCTATAGAAAAAAAGCAGGAGCTATGGTGTAATGACTTTTATGTTGACAAATCCTGGTTCAGCCTCAATGAGATTTGTGAGAGCATCAGGGGAAAAAACAAGTGTGTCTAGAAGCAAGGTGCAGTTGCCAATAAAAGCTGTATACCTCGGGGGATATGGACCAAGTGTTAAGATTGGTGATACCGAAAACTTCAAACGTATTGTTGAAGATGCTATTATGGCAGGTTATAATTTACTGCTCTTAACCTTTTGGTTTGATAATGAGACGGGGATAGATCGCGGAGCTAGTGCCTATTACTGGCAAGAGTTAACGGTTGATGAACGGGATGAGTTGCTGGACTTAGCTCGGCAGCAAGGTGCTCGTATTTTATTAGCGGCCGGCGGCGGCACCTATAATGGTTACCAAGCGGGTGGAGGGCCAGTCTTTGGCGCAGGGGCGGCCCAGGCGGTGCGTGAGTTAGGCTTGGATGGGCTTGATTTCGATTTGGAAAATTTCACTCGCTCTTTTGGCACGCGCTCTGGTCTTAATCAAGAGCAAACTTTGCAGTGGATGATCGATGCTACTATAGCGGCTAGACGCATCTTAGGGCCAAAAGCTATTATTACACATGCGCCGGAAGCACCATATTTTAGCGCGGGCTGGCAGAGTGGGTATCTAACCTTTTATAAACGCTTGCCAAAAGGCATGCTCGATTATTTTTTAGTCCAGTACTATAATCAAGGGCCAACATACTTAGATTATGAATCACAGTTTATTAGGAACCCCATTTTCCCAAAGACGGCGATCGCAGAATTGATAAAGCAAGGGATACCCAAAGAAAAAATTGTGATGGGGAAATTGACACAAAAGAGTGACGGGGTGCCAAATAGTTGGGTGGCACCAAAAGAGATAGGTCAATGGTTAAAGCGGGCAGCGCAAGATCCGAAAGTTCAAAACTATAAAACCGGTGTTTCCACTTGGCAGTGGCATGATACTGGAGAGCCAACATCTGAAGAGTGGATCCGAGATATTTTTGGTCCCACCTCTAAAAAACGGAAGATAAAGCCAATTGCAAAACCCCCTAAAAAGACTAGTAAAAAGAAAGCTACGAAGCCTAAGAAGCGAACCAAAAGTGAATCGCCGAAAAAGAAAAAGACCTAGTTTAGGTAATTTTTATGAATATAGCTGGTAAGTATATATGCGGCAAGTTGTTGTAGACTGATATGCTTCCCGCAAAGAGCGGAGCGGGTGAAAAGATTGGCATATGGTAAATGAGCGGTCAAGCTTGATAGAGTGATCCGATTTTTATCTTCCCGGTTTCAGCTAGAACATTATTTTTATTATCCAGCACTTTGAGATTGATAGTTGAGCTTTTGATTGTTTTAGCTTCGCTCTGTGTTAACGGAAGCCTCAAGTAACCGTGTTTTCGAAGGCTGACCTCTTTGGATAATTCCCCCAAAAAAGGTTTGCTTAGTTCAGGGAAGGTGCCATAGATTTCCAAGTAAGGGTGGTTATTTATTTTAATTAATTTTATTTTGTTAAGTGCTAGTGGTTCGCGTCCTAAGTTGAAATTAGGGTTTTGAATTAGTTCGTGCGGGTTACTATACCTTTTGCCATACAAGGTGTCATATTGTAGCATCTCATACTCATAAAGTTCTTTTCCTAGTTTGCTTTCATTACCAGAGAGAAAGTGTTGTTTTTTATAAAGACTTTTTAAATAACGCATATAGGGAGTTGATGGCATACGTGTAAGATCAAGCACGAGTGGTCCTAAAAAGGAGGCATTAGTATTTAATTCAAGACCTTTTACCGCTAATGGGTAATTATGCCAAAGTAGTACTGGTGGGCGGTATAGTTTTTCTAGCCACTCTTGTTCGCTAGGCTCGCCATGTTTAATATAACCTGTTTCATTGTAGACTTTATACCCTTTACCTAGTCCGGGTAGATGATCACCAAAGAAAAGAATAATAGTTGGACGTGGGTCCTTGCTATAATGAGCAACTAATTGCGCCAACATCTGATCGGCGAGGTTTGCGCCGGTTGTATAGGATGTTAGTATGCCATGTCCTGCTGCTGAAAGACGCGAGCTTTTAACGAAGATGGGATTAGAAGCAAATTTATGTTTGTGATAAAGGCAATGGTTGCCCATGGTAGCAGCAAAGATAAAAGATGGTTTATTAGTTTTCGTAGTTTCAATAACTTCGTCTGCGATTACTTGGTCTGCGAGATAGGGACCAATATGTTTTGGTGGCAAAAATTCCATTGGCACAAAGCGTTCAAAACCCATTTGAGGATACTTTTTCACGGAATCTGCGTGCCAATTATGATAGGCGCTTATCGCTGTCGTTTGATAACCCTGTTGCTTAAGGATGCTAGCTAAGGAACTGATCTGATTAGGTATTTTTTCACGGTAGGCAATAGTTCCCGATGGGAAAAAACGCATACTGTTACCTGTTAGTATTTCAAATTCGACATTGGCTGTTTTACCGCCAAACTGAGGTGAGAGGAGCCGACCACTTGGGAACTCTTTTGCTAACTTATGAAAAGTGGGGGTAGGATCTTGGCTAAAAGTAACTCCAGGTAGTTCATCCTTAAGGTTAAAGAATGATTCACTTAAAATAAAAATAATATTAGGTTTTACGGCAGGTGGTTTTTCTTCTGCGGGTAGTTTAGCAATAATATTGTCTATATAGACCGGACTGTATTTAGCTGTTATTTGCTTCGAAAGTGGTTGTATAAAATTTTGGAGATTTAGAAAGCTAGCTGCGACGAAGCTTTTAGCCCAATACTCTTTACTTTGGTTATTTAAAGGTGCAGCTAAAGGTGTTTTAATAGTCGTCGAAACTAAGCTTAAGCCGAAGAAAGTGTTAGCTGAGGTTAGCGCTAGTATTAATCTATTACCTTTAAAAGAAGTATTGCGACGTAAGGTGCACCGGATTAAAATGATGAGGGTGGGAACTATTAGCACAAGACGCAGGTTAAAGAATGCTGACCAATATTCACGCCATAAACTAGAGAGCTCATTTAGAGCTGTGAAGTCACGAGGGAGCAAAGGTTCCCCTAAAAATTCATATTTAATGCTACTAATGTTACTTAAAAATAGCAAAGGAGTAGTCAGTACCCAAAAACTAAGCGCTAGTTTACCGGTAACACTAAAGAAGAGCAGCAGCAAGCACAAAAGGATTAGATAACCCAACGCGAAATAAGTAAACTCTGGCTGCCACGCAAACGAAGAAAAGGTCGAATGTTGCATAATTTCGGTTGCGATTAAGGTGAAAAATGGTAAAATAAGAAAGGAAACGTTTGAGCGCAGTTGAGTCCGAAAAAAAGATATAAGATGTAAGAAAAATTTTTTATTTAGCAAGCCTCTATTAACAGCTCCTTTGT
>JBDKGC010000085.1:0-9876 GCA_039798385.1 Bacillota bacterium | reverse complement strand
TTTTTGTATATATTTGGTATATATTCTATCTATTTGGGAAAAATTAGTATTAGAACGTATTTCTTAAAAGATGTGAGTGTGTTATGGAAAAATATAGCGATCGTGCTAAAAGGTATCATCCTAAGATACCAATTTTTGTAAATATCAGTAAAGCTTTTATTGCAGGTGGCACAGTCTGTGCTTTAGGAGAAATACTGCAGCAAGTCTATCGTTTAATTGGAACACCAGAAGAACATGTTGGTAATTTAATGGTGGCTACCCTTGTCTTTTTGTCTTGTTTATTAACGGGGCTGGGTCTATACGATAAATTTGGGCAGTGGGGTGGGGCAGGATCAGCTGTTCCGGTAACAGGTTTTGCAAATGCGATGGCTTCTGCTGCACTGGAACATCGCTCAGAAGGTTACGTTTTAGGTGTTGGTGGTAATATGTTTAAACTAGCTGGGTCTGTAGTCGTTTTTGGTGCTGTTTCAGCCTTTGTTGTTACTTTAGTGCGTATACTGATTTTTCAATTAGGGTGGTGCAATTGCGGATGAAGAACAGCACCTGGTTTTTTAACGACGTTCATGTACTTGCCAATGCAGCTGTAGCGGGACCTTTTGAGGGGCAAGGTGAATTGGCTGGCTCGTTTGATATGATTTACCAGGATATTTACATGGGGCAACCAACGTGGGAGAAAGCAGAACGTAAAATGCTTTCTGATGCCATTAATTTAGCTGTTCAAAAAGCTGGCAAGGAAGTGGCTTTGGGTGGGGTAGAGCTTTGTATAGCTGGTGATCTGCTTAATCAGAATATATCAGCTTCGTTTGTTGGCAGAGAGTTGTCCTGTCCATTTATAGGCGTTTATGGGGCCTGTTCGACAGCAATGTTATCGTTAGCACTTGCTTCATTAGTGGTCTCTTCGGGAGCGTGTAAATCGGCGGTGGCGGGTGCCAGTAGCCACAATTGTACTTCTGAAAAACAATACCGTTATCCAACGGAATATGGTTCTCAAAAACCAGGGACTGCACAATGGACGGTTACAGGAGCTGGAGCATGTGTGGTTGGGCAGCATTTAGAGGGAATAAGTATACGAAGTGCAACAATTGGTGAAGTTGTAGATTTTGGTATTTCAAATCCTTTAGATATGGGATCGGCTATGGCCCCAGCAGCTGTACAAGTGATAAAACAGCACTTTTTAGACACGGGTTTAAAGGTCGAGGATTATGACTTAATTGCTACAGGTGATCTTGGAAAAATTGGACACAAAATCGCGCGTGATTTACTAAATGAAGAGGGCTACCCTGTAGCAGACAGCTTTGTTGATTGTGGCTTAATGATTTATAGCGATCAGCAGCAAACTTTTGCTGGTGGAAGTGGTTGTGCAAGCAGTGCCATTGTAACTTATGGTTATTTACTTGATAAGCTTAAGTGCGGTGCCTTAAAAAAATTGTTAGTAGTGGGGACTGGTGCGCTCTTAAGTCCGATCTCTTATCAACAAGGTGAGACTATTCCTGCAATTGCTCATGCTGTTTCGTTTGAAGCTTAGAGAGGAGTGTCTTAGTTTGGGAGAAAAAAAAGAAAAAAAGTCCGTGTTATTTATTGCTTTGGGTGATTCCTTAACGGAAGGTATAGGTCTAGCTGGTGTAAAGGGGCATTGGTTAGACAAATGTTTCCAAAAACTTAAATGTTCAACGCAATGTTCTTGGCGTAACCTTGGAATTAGCGGATTAACCTCTTCTGAGCTTTTGACTTTGTTATCTATTCCTGCTTTTGAATGTTTACTAGCTCGTGCGACCCATATCTCAATCACGACAGGTGGATGTGACTTTATTGAGGTCTATAATGAATGGGGCATGGATAAAGTAAAATTTATTGAGCGCATGGAAGAAGTGGCTCTTCGGACAAAAGATATTATGGAGCAAATCCGGAAACTAAATGCAGCAGCCAAGTTGTATTTATTAGGTTTTTATATTCCTAAACCGGCCTATCAATTAGATATTGATGAAGTATCTGTCTTGGTGCAAAATATGAATAAAACGTATTGCAAGATATGTAAGCGCGCGCAGGCAGTTTTAATTGATCCTTTTGCCGCTTTTTTTAATAGATTTGATTATTTTCATGATGAAGTTCATCCTAATCAGGATGGTTATAATTGTTTGGCAGAACTAGCTTTAGCTTATTTCTAGTCTTTTTTATTTAGTATCTGAAAAAAATTTTTTTCCAGATTGATTGTAATTTTGACTAAAATACATTAAAATAAGAAAAACTAGTTAGTCCTGCTAGTTTTAACCAATAAATTGTTTGTTGGTAGTTTTGGACGTGTAGTTTAAGATTGACCCTCTTAAGCTGCAGTATTGTTACACTTATTCTTCTTTAGTTTTGATCCTATCTTTTGACCAGGGTAGCCATAAATTACCTGGTCTTTTTTATGAATAAATAAAAACAAGCACCCTTAGGATGCTTGTTTTTTGCTCAACGGATGAGCTTGATTCACAGGAGGAACCTGTAATCAAAAGAACCTATCTGCAGAAGCAGAACAATAAGAATAATGCTATTAAGAGGGTGATTAGTAATACAGTGGTGCAACAAGAGGTGCCACATACAGGTTTGTAGTGAGGGGTTGAGAGTTGAGCGCCCATTAAATCACCTCCTTTCACCTAATAATCTTGCTTTTGAGTCATTGTTTAAGAATTTAGTTTATCTTCAGGTATGAGAGGAGTGGTAATTTTATTTTGTTTTATTATTTAATTTTTGCCAGATCTATATATAAGCTATGCTGTTTAAAAGTTATTTGGTAGTGGCAAGAACCTCTTATTATAAGAAATAGGTTTTCGGATAGGGCGGTTTTGTTTATCAGGCATATATTGATATATGCTTTTTTTAATTTCTTTTTAATAAGGGGTTTAACTGATGAAACAAGAAGCACTCTTAAACTTATTAACCGGCTTTATAAACATGATAGCAGGAGAAGACCTGATGACGTCTGAGCGCTTAAAAGAGTTGATGATTGAAGCAAAGAAAGCGGAAAAGACAGGTGGCATAAATGGGGTCCTAGAATACTTAATGCAAGTTACTAATGCCAAAAATAAAGTAGATAAAAAGGAGTTAACAAAATTAATTCAGAAGATCAAAAAAAACCCAGCATTAGGGTTTCAATTTCTTGAAAATTTAAGGAACTAATAATTTTATATATACCTTTATCTTTTAGAATTCAATAAAGAAAGGCTGCGAGCTGTCATCTAAGCTATACAGTAATCGCTGTTTGTATATTTTCCAAGAGATCATTCGGAAAGCAACACCAATAGGGAAAAACTGTGCATCAAGACTGTCATTGGAGTTTTCAGTGTTTAAAGTTTTATCTAGAGTGCGAGCAAAAAAAGAAGCGTGACAAGCACCAGCTTTTAAATTTTGAAATATACCACAAAACCTAAGTAACTTAACATTAATACCAGTTTGTTCTTTGGTGGTGCGAATAGATGCAGTTCGTAGTGATTCGTTATTTCGTACAGTACCGGTCGGTATATTCCAGCCGCTGTACTGATTTTTGTATAATAAAAGCTGTCCACTACTGTTAATAGCTGAAACTAATACTGATACAATGTGTTTAGGGTGGTCCACGTTGATCACCTCCGCTTATAACTTTCTTTTTTGCACAAAAATAAGCAGGAAAAATAATATTAGTAACAGCATCGTTTTGAAAGTATGTTAAGAGGATATGAAAAAAACAGCGAGATTGACAGTGTTATTGTCCAATAGGAGTGGCTGTAAGCATAGTTACACATAGCCTTAATTAAAAGCAATGTGGTAATTGCATAACCCATAATAAACGGCAACCTTTGCTGGTTGCCGCAGGTAGTACTAGCTATATTTTCAATAAATTACTTTTAATTATCTTTAATTATAGTCGTTTTTAAGGTAGACTGTCAAGCAAGGTGCGGTTACTAGGCAAAAGGGCGCGTCGCCGCGTACCATGAGATATCAAAAACCCTTTATATTTGCGTTCTAGCGTTATCCTATGTTAAACTTAACTTAAATCTAACATGCTTAGGGAGGATGTAACTGGTGCCAGATATTGGTGGTTACTTCTTATTAACCTAAGCAGATGGACAAACCAATAGGAGGATTATATTTATGGCTGTAGTAACAATGAAACAGTTGCTAGAGGCTGGTGTGCATTTTGGTCATCAGACGAGGCGCTGGAATCCAAAGATGAGTAAGTATATATTTACTGAACGTAAAGGTATTTATATTATTGATTTACAACGAACAGTAAAGCTTTTAGATCAAGCTTATTACTTTGTGCGTGATTTAACTGCTAAAGGTGGAAAAATATTGTTTGTTGGCACAAAGAAACAAGCTCAAGAAGCTATGCAGGAAGAGGCGTTACGTAGCGAGAGTTTTTATGTTAATCACCGTTGGTTAGGTGGAACGTTAACTAACTTTAATACAATTAGAAGAAGAATAGATTACTTGCATAAACTAGAGGCGATGGAAGAAGAAGGTTCATTTGCCATGTTGCCTAAGAAAGAAGTTGTGTTACTCAAAAAGGAGCAACAAAAGCTAACTAAGTTCTTAGGTGGTATTAGGCAGATGAAAAGACTACCTGATGCGCTCTTTGTTATCGATCCGAGGAAAGAGCGAATAGCCATTGCTGAAGCATGCAAACTAAAAATTCCAATCATTGCAGTTATTGATACCAACTGTGATCCTGATGAGATTGATTATGCTATTCCAGGGAACGACGATGCTATTCGTGCTGTCCGGCTATTTGCAAGTAAGATTGCAGATGCAGTCTTGCTAGGGAAGCAGTCCCAAGAAGAGGAAAAGAAGGCTTAACACTAGTTAAAGGAGTTTTAAATGATGAAGATTGCGGCTAGTTTAGTAAAGAAATTACACGAACAAACAGGTGCAGGGTTGATGGATTGCAAACGTGCCTTAGAGAAGCACAATGGTGATGCGGAACGCTCTGTGACCTATTTGCGTGAGCAAGGAATTGCTGCAGCAGCAAAAAAATCAGGTCGGATAGCTGCCGAGGGTTTGGTTTCTTCATACATTCACACTGGTGGAAGAATAGGGGTTCTAATCGAGGTAAATTGTGAAACAGACTTTGTGGCTAAAACAGATGATTTCAAACGATTAGTGGCTGATATTGCGATGCAAGTAGCAGCTATGAAACCGGTTTGCGTGCAACGAGACGATCTTCCACAAGCTGAATTAATTAAGGAACGTGAAGTCTTAAAGAAACAAGCGTTAGCTGAAGGAAAACCGGAACATGTAGTCGAGAAGATGGTAGAAGGCCGGTTGCAAAAATACTTTAAAGAAGTTTGTTTGTTAGATCAAGTATTTGTTAAAGATAATGACAAAACTATTGAGCAGTTAGTTAAAGAGCATACTGCGCGTTTAGGTGAACGGATCGTTGTACGTCGTTTTGAACGTTATGAACTAGGTGAAGGATTAGAGCGGAAGCAGGAAAATTTTGCTGAGGAAGTACGTGCCCAGGTAGAAGGAGAGTAAAGGTTTGGACAAGCCTATATATAAACGTGTTGTATTAAAGTTAAGTGGAGAGGCTTTGGCTGGACCTAATGCTTCTGGTATTAGTTTTAAAGTTGTCGCATCTTTTGCAGCGCAGATCAAAGAAGTAGTTGAGTTAGGTGTACAGGTAGCTATTGTAGTTGGTGGCGGGAATATATGGCGAGGCGCCACCGGAGCAGAGAATGGAATGGATCGTGCTACTGCTGACTATATGGGCATGCTGGCGACTGTAATGAATTCGCTAGCCTTGCAGGATAACCTTGAAAAGATAGGTGTACCGACGCGTGTACAAACTTCACTTGAGATGCCGCAGGTGGCTGAGTTGTATATTAGGAGGCGCGCTATTAGGCACTTGGAAAAAGGGCGGGTTGTAATTTTTGCTGGTGGTGGTGGAGCGCCCTTCTTTACGACCGATACGACGGCGGCGCTTCGTGTTGCTGAGATAGAAGCTGATGTGTTATTAATGGCTAAAAACAATGTTGATGGTGTCTATAACACTGACCCCAGTAAGGACCCAAGTGCAATAAAACGTGATGAATTAACTTACTTAGATTTACTAACTAATAAGTTAAATGTGATGGATGCGGCGGCATCTTCGTTATGTATGGACAATAATATAAAAATTATTGTCTTTAATATTTTAGGTAAGAGTAATATAAAGCGAGCTGTGTTGGGTGAAAAATTAGGTACAGTAATTAAAGGAGAAGAGGGGTCATGAGTAAAATAGCAGAGGAACTTAGAGAACGCATGGCTAAGGCGGTAGCAGCTTTTAAGAAAAGCTTAGTAACCTTACGGACTGGACGTGCGACGCCAGCTATTTTAGATAAAGTTTGTGTAGATTGTTATGGTCAAGAGCTGCCTATTAAACAAATGGCTAGTATTTCTGTTCCTGATGCCCGCACATTGTTGATTGTTCCTTGGGATAAATCTTTAATGCCCAAACTTGAACAAGCAATATTAAAATCTGATCTTGGGTTAGTTCCAAATGTGGATAGTGGTAATCTTCGTATTCAGATTCCACTTCTTTCATCTGAGCGACGAGTAGAATTAGTTAAAATGGCGAAGAAAAAAGCAGAGGAAGCCAAGATAGCAGTGCGCAACTTGAGACGGGAAGCAAATCTAGATTTAAAAAAATTAGAAAAAAGTAAAGAGATAGACGAAGATACACATAGGCGTAAACAGGATGAAATTCAAAAACTTACTGATCAAGTTATGAAAGAGGTTGAACAAGTATTAGCTGTGAAAGAGAAAGAAATTTTGGAAGTGTAAGGGGGCTTTAGATAGGGATATGTGGACGCTGATGAAACAGTATTGGCAAAACCGCTCTTATAATATTGCCAGGTTGAAGGCGAGGCCCATCCCTCTGCATATTGCTGTCATTTTGGATGGAAATGGTCGTTGGGCGCTGCGTCGAGGACTACCCCGTTTCGCGGGACATATGGCCGGTGCAAAACGTGTGCGTGAAATTACGATGGCTGCTGCTGAACTGGGCGTACAAGTTCTAACATATTTTGTCTTTTCAACAGAGAATTGGCGACGGCCGCATCAGGAGGTTCGGTCAATTCTGCGGTTGCCGCTTGAAATGGTGATTACGGAATTGCCCTTGTTACTAAAAAATAATGTAAAAGTAAATATTATTGGAAATATTAACAATTTGCCTGTGGAAACTAAAGAGGCTTTAACTAAGTTTGTTGAGAAGACTTCAGGAAACACTGGGATGCAACTTAATTTAGCAGTTAATTATGGAGCTCGTGGAGAATTAACGCAGGCACTTAGTAAGATAGCGGAGCAGGTTGAACGTGGTTTACTGCGCGTAGCAGAAGTAACGGAAGAACTGATTAAAAAGTACCTGTGGACGGCTGGTATGCCTGATCCAGACCTGGTTATTCGAACTGGTGGTGATTTTCGGTTAAGTAACTTTTTATTATGGCAGCTGGCATATAGTGAGCTGTGGTTTACAAAGTGCCTATGGCCTGATTTTAGTAAACAACATTTTTTTAATGCCGTATCTGATTTTCAGGGACGATCCAGGCGTTATGGAGGAGTGTAGCTATTTGCATAATAATTTTGTTAAAAGATGTGTAGTAGCTTTTATCGGTGGATCCTTGCTTTTATGGTTATTAGTAATGCAGCCAGTTTATTATCGTTCGTTGTTATGTTTGTTAGCGCTAGGAACATTTTATGAAGTTTTTTACTTAAATACATACTTTACCAGAAAGTTAAATGGTTTTAATTATTGGCAAAAAATGCTAGCCGGCTTGCTTTTTTTCCTAGGGTCTTTAGTACTTACTAGTTGGCTGTTAACCATCTGGGGCAAAGGATTAACCTTAGCTATAGGAGTTATGGTATGCGGTCTATTATTAATAGTCTTAAGTAATAATAAGATAACGTTCTTTGATGTAAGTTATGTTTTTTTTATGGCATCGTATTTAGGTGCAGGTTTTTTAATGCTAATAAAGTTAGGGTATGGTTATAAGCCCACTCTTCTTTTTTTGGGTTCGGTCTGGGCTAGTGATATAGGAGCTTATTTGGTCGGAACGAGATGGGGCCGGCATAAAATTTGCCCGATGCTTAGTCCGGGCAAAAGTATCGAAGGAGCCATTGCTGGTTTTGTATTAGCAGGAATTATGGCTACAATTTTACAGGGATTTTTGCAAGTCCCGTTAGCGTTGTCAAGTTTTGCAATTGGCTTTTTGTTAGCCGTGGCGGGTCAAATTGGAGATTTAGTGGCCTCAGCTTTAAAACGGTCGGCGCATGTAAAAGATGCAGGCAAGCTTTTGCCTGGCCATGGTGGTCTGTTCGATCGGTTTGATAGTTGGATTTTTGCTGCGTTACTTTTAAAGATTGTGCCTTTAATTAAAATATAGGTATCGAATCTACCTATTGGTATAGATTTATTCAAGGCTATATAGTTTGTATGTTGCGAGGATGATAACCGGCTTTGGTAATCAATGCTCTAGTTCCTTGTAAAATGGCATGGAACATGTTCGTCAAAAAAGATGCCTTATCCGTGTCATCTAACATTAATGCTAAAAAATGTATAAGTGTGCTAATAGCTTCTAGATTTTTTATAAAAAAGCCGATAATCATCTCCATTGTGTTAGTTTCTTTTACTTCAGTAATAATTTGGTTTAAAATTACGAGCATTATAGTCCATAATCTAACACTATCGTCCATTCCAATGAACCACTTACATCTAACTAGCTCATCATAGGTGTTATATATATTAAACCGGGATTGGCTTACATATGAACTGCATGCAATAAAATAAGAAATTATATCCAGTATCTTACGGATGGTTTCAAATTCTGGTGCAATGTTATTTCGGACATTAGCCCAGTCATGTTGGATTTGCTTTACATAGTCAAGTATGATGGCTATGTCGATTGGCGGCGCACAAGCAGTTCTTTTTTCAGAAAAAGTTACTTTTGACATAGAATTCAACCTTCTTAAATTGATAATAAAAACCTAACATAGTTTAATATATGCTTTTGTACTTAAATATGTGTAGACACAAGGTAAAAGCAGGCTTATTGCTTAGTTAAATAGAAGAGTAACTTTAAAGGAAACTTTATACATACAGTAAAACAACTAAAATTTTTCATTAGCAAAGGAGTGCTTGTATGAAGTTTTTTATTTAAATACATATTTTATTCAGAGGTTAAAAGGTTTTAATTATTGGCAAAGATTGCTAAGCTAGCAGTCTTTCTTTTTTTGCTAGGGTCTTTAGTACTTACTAGTTGGGTGTTAACCATCTGGGGCAAAGGTTTAACCTTAGCTGTAGGAATTCTGGTGTGCGGTCTATTATTAGTAGTCTTAAGTAATCGGAACGAGATGGGGCCGGCATAAAATTTGCCCGAAGCTTAGTCCGGGCAAAAGTATCGAAGGAGCCGTTGCTGGTTTTGTAGTAGCAGGAATAGTGGCTACGATTTTACAGAGATTTTTGCAAGTCCCGTTAGCGTTGCCAAGTTTTGCAATTGGCTTTTTGTTAGCCGTGGCGGGCCAAATTGGAGATTTATTGGCCTCGGCTTTAAAACGGTCGGCGCATGTCAAAGATGCAGGTAAGCTTTTGCCTGGACATGGTGGGTTATTTGATCGGTTTGATAGTTGGATTTTTGCGGCATTATTTTTAAACTTGTGGAATTTAATTAAAATTTAATTTATTTGTTTAAGCTCTAGTTACAAAGCATAAATTCGGAAAATTGTTCATGGTGTTCTATACATCTTATCAAAGCAAGTTTTATGTTATTACATAAGTGACTGATACTTTCTAATAGTAGCGGGAGTGAAATTTTTTTATTTTCTATTAATTTAGTTAGCTGATTTGAGATTGCTATTAAATAAGGTACTGTAGCATCGTAGGAT
>JBDKGC010000084.1:0-2625 GCA_039798385.1 Bacillota bacterium | reverse complement strand
ATCTGGGGTCAAAAGTTCTGCAGCCGCAGTAGGTGTAGCAGCGCGTTTGTCGGCAACAAAATCACTAATTGTAACATCTGTTTCATGGCCCACCGCAGAAACAACAGGCAAGCCTGAAGCTGCAATTGCGCGAGACAGTGCTTCATTATTAAAAACACTCAACTCTTCAAATGAACCACCACCGCGGCCCAGTACAATTACCTCGATCTCCTGCACCTGGTTAATAATTTCTAGCGCACTAATCAACTCTTGGGCCGCTTCCATGCCCTGTACCGCTCTAGGTAAAATCATAACGCTCGCTAAAGGCCACCGCCTTTTTAAAGTTGATAAAATATCTTGCAAGGCAGCACCATTAAGCGAGGTGATTACTCCGATCGCATGAGGAAAGGGTGGTAACTTTTTTTTAGGACGACTAAAAAGACCTTCACCTAAAAGCTTTTCTTTTAATCGGGTAAACTGGATATACAGTGCACCTGCTCCAGCTAGCTCCAGCTTGCGTACATAAAACTGCATTTGACCTCCGCTAGCATAAAAAGCCACTCTACCCTCAACCCGCACTTGATCACCATCGCGTGGCAAAAATTGAAGCTGTTTGGCATAAGCAGCAAACATTACTGCTTTAATTTGCGACCGCTCGTCCTTTAACGTAAAATAGATATGTCCACTGGCTCGATATTTTTTAAAGTTAGAGATTTCACCTTCCAACAAAAGTCGCTGCAGCTCTGACTCACAATCTAAGAGCTCTGCTAGATAATTAGTCAACCTCGAAACTGTCCACGTTACCGGTTGTATAATTATCACCCCCTGTATAATTTTAACCTAAGACAGGTATAAAAACCAGCCGATCCACAAGGGTTGCCGCGCATAACAGTATGCTTACCAAGCTATTTAGTGTGAAAAATGACGTGTTAACCTTCTCCAGCGTGCCACCACGAAGTAGATAATGTTCATAAGCTAACAAGCTACTAATAACAAGCCATCCACAAAAGAACCACAACCCACAGCCTGACAAGTAACCAAACAAGAACCAGAGCAGACTTGCAGCGATATGTACACTTGCAGCAATTTTTAACCCTAACTTCAGTCCAAATCGGGCAGGGATAGAATAGACTTGATGCGCTTGGTCAAACTCAATATCTTGTGAGCCATAGACTATATCAAAACCAGCGACCCAAAGTGTAGCTGCTGAGAATAACAAAATTGTAAATAAATTTATTTGACCGTTAAGCGCAATCCAGACGGCTGGGATACCTAGTGAAGTTGTAACACCTAGATAAACGTGGCACAACCAAGTAAACCGTTTCGTATAAGCATAAGCCCAAATAAATAACAGCGCTATGAACGACAGACTTAAAGCTAGCGGACTAAGCATACCTGCTGCAAATAAAAATACTACAGTAAATTTGAGGACACCACTCCAAGCTATAAACCGTGACAATTCCCCTGTTACAACAACTCTCTTCGCTGTACGTGAATTTTGCTCATCTATTTTACGATCAGTTAGCGCATTTAAAATCATGCCTACAAATTGCGCACTGACCATAGCTAGCGTAATAAGAACAATTTCCCAACCAGTTGGCCAAGCTCTTAAGCGTTCTTTGGTACAGATTAAAGCAGCAAGATAAACCTGCGGCAAAAGAAATAATAAATGTGGTGGATTAAGCACTTCCCAAAATGCATATAACCGCGATTTTAGTAGGTTCAGTTTTATACACCCTTTCTCTACTACTTTATTATCAAAGAAAAAAATGGTACGACAACTGTTTTTTTACCACCTCTGCTTTCATTAAGAGTAACTTCCTCGTAACAGTAGCACGTAAATCTAAAAGCTCCAGACTTAAACCTGCTGTTACCTGCTCTAAATAAGTCGCGCACTGCCCTTCAGTAAGTTTTAACAATGCTTTTTTGATTTGCCATGCCTGTACTACTTTATATCTTTCTATAACCTTTGACCACAATTCTAATAAACCGGCCAATACTGCTATGCGATATGCCTGCACACCATAACAATCTCCCAGCAATAACAGTTCCTTTTTCTGGGTATTCCCTGGTAGTATAGCGTCATGATGTACACGAATACTAAGTTGCAACATAACCACCGCAAGCAATAGCTCATCGATGCTGCCTTCTAACCCCTGCAGCACCTTTGCTAAAAACTTTAATACATAGCGCCCATAATTAATATACTTTTTAGGGGTATTGACCCTAGGTAAAACAACAAGCTGATCAAATCGCACAACAAAACAACGTACAAGCTCCTTATGCGACTTGGCCTCCAAATGCATCTCTTTTTCAGTCCCTACATTGATATGTATCGTTTTTTAAAATAAATGGTCGGGCTAGCCAGATTTGAACTGACGACCTCTTGCACCCCATGCAAGCGCGCTACCAAGCTGCGCTATAGCCCGCACCTTAACTTTAGTATATAAAAGAGCTGTCCCAGCCGTCAAGAGTAAGCTTAAATTTTGCAATAACGCAATATCTCATCCTTTGTCTCACGATGCTCATCTCCGCCAATCTACCAGACATATCAAAGATGTCTTACTTCGTAACTTGTTCTATTTGGTAATTATAATTTTTTACTGCTGTTTTTAAAATATTAGCAACATTTTTATTACGTTCTTT
>JBDKGC010000083.1:0-2917 GCA_039798385.1 Bacillota bacterium | reverse complement strand
CTGTAGCAGCATTGGTGCCGCGAGCAGAGCTGGAAGGAGATATGGGCGATGCCCATGTAGGATTGCAGGCTCGGCTTATGTCCCAAGCATTGCGCAAATTATCTGGGGCAATCAATAGATCGAAGACAATTGCAATTTTTATTAATCAACTTCGGGAAAAAGTTGGTGTGATATTTGGTAATCCTGAAACAACGGCAGGAGGCCGCGCTCTTAAGTATTATGCTAGTCTTAGGTTAGAAGTGAGACGCGCCGAGGTAATAAAGCAAGGGACAGACTTTTTAGGCCACCGGACTAAGATTAAAGTGGTAAAGAATAAAGTAGCGCCACCGTTTAAAGTAGCGGAGGTAGACATTATGTTTGGACTGGGTATTTCTCGCGAAGGCAATGTTTTGGATATTGGCGCTGAGCTTGGGGTAGTTCAAAAAAGTGGTTCCTGGTATGCGTTTAAAAGCGAGCGTTTAGGTCAGGGTAGAGAAGCAGCAAAACAGAGTTTACGAAAGCAACCAGAAATGATGGTTACGATTGAAAGCAAAATTCGTAAACATTATGGGTTTCCGCTTATAGCTGCTGTAAGTATAAAGGACCAAAGTCGCACTTCAAGAAGTCAAGAGCATGCTAGAACAGGTAAATTTAATGAAACAGCAAAAGACTAACTATGGTACTGCAAAATTTTAAATTATACTTTCTTAGTAATGCATGTGGGCCTGGATAGTGCTTACAGTTAAAGAAAGCTGAGCTGAAGTAAATTAAGCAACGATAGAGTATTAAGCTGTTGTTTGACATCAGCACCAGTTGCGATCGCGGTATAATGTAACCTTATGCTAGCTTATATAAATTACACAATATCTTTTACTTAAAGCCATGGCGTTAAGTAAGACATCGTGGTTACAGCACCAAAGTAATGAGATCCTGCAAAAATACTACCAATTATTTGACTATCTTGCCCTGGCAAGGTTGGGGGGAAAAAAACAGCAGTTGGCGTGTTGAAGTATGCAGGTTCCACGCTAGCTGTTCTAAATAAGTTTTTCCCCCAGGTGAAAAGGGTTTTATGATCATCCAAAAGAGCCATTATTTGTTGACCATATGTAGTGATGGATAGGTCTTTTACGCGCCCTCCGTTAGGAAAAGAAATTTCTGTGGGGGGGTGTTCAGTATCTAAATCGGCCCCAGTCCCTAAATAACCATCTTTATTTGTTCCCCACGACCATAAGTGTCCGATGTCATCTATCCCATAAAAAGCAGTATGATTTGTAAAAACTTTTTTTATTGGAGGAAGGCCTACAATTGCCTTTATGTCATCTTTCCTAACATAATAAGAATCACCGAAATGCCCCCCCCAAATATCAAATGTGAACACGCTCCCATCTGCTACTGTTATTACAACTGTATGTATAAACGTGGCAATATCTACCACATGTTCAAATGGAAGTTTGAGAATATATTTTTGACTCATTAAATATAGTGATCCATCATTGCAAACAGCAAGCACTGAGGTATCAAAAAGGGGATTTATAAAATTAATCGTTTTTGGAGGGGTAATTCCCGTAAATTGATACCAATGATCTGTGTAAATCCAAATAATATTATTATCGAACAGGGTGTATAAGGCTTTATCGGTAGTACTTATGTTTTTAATAGGTCCAAAATCACGGGTTATAAATATAACCCCTGGAGGGTTAGGATAACGCCAACTATATATATGGTTATTGGTGAGTAAGGCATAGTTATCATCGCTAGTGGAAACTACTTTAATAATGCGGTGGTAATTAGGTTCCTGTAGTTCAATTGCTGTTAAATCAGTTATGTCATGATACGGGAAAGAAAGTTTGCCCCACATATATATTTTTGTTCCACCACGTTCCATTGGCGTGGTTTGGACTAAGGGTGCGTCTTGACTTTGTTGTGCATTATTTTGTGACATTTTTCGCTGCTCCTTATATAAAAGATATATAATTTTTATGTTTTTATATGTCTATAGTTTGAAATTATGTTAAAAAAGCTTTAGCGGGCTTAAATTGAAGCAAAATAAATTGTTTTTATTTTTATTTAGTAATATACAGGTGGCATGCAACGAAATGATCATCGATTTCCGTTGTTAATTTTGGTTTTATTTTGGCACACATCGGCATTACATTTTGACAACGTGTTCGAAATGGGCAGCCACTTGGAAGAGAAATACTATTAGGAAGATCCTGAAAAAATAGTACCTATTATTTGACTATCTACCGTAAGCCTTAAGGGGACCAAAAACGTTCATCTTGCAGCCATGGTGTAATATAAGACATGGTGGTTACAGCCCCAAAGTAAGAACCTCCTGCAAAGATACTTCCAATAATTTGACTATCTTGGCCTGGGTTCGTGGGCGGAAAATAAACAGGTGTTGGAATGTCAAAATACGGAGCCTGAACACTAGCTGTGGCTGGTTCATAGTACGAATTAGTACCCCATGTGTAAAGCGTCGTATAATCATCCATTAATGCTAATGCAGAGATGTAATCGTTTAATTGTGTTATAACAAATTGTTTAACTTTCTGTCCAGTTGGGAATACAAGTTGCTGAGGTGGTTGTGATCCTGCTGCTAATATTTGACCTCGCCCTAAAAGACCATTGTAATTAGTGCCCCAGGACCATAAGTTGCCGCTATTGTCAAGTGCGAAGGAACACATTGGTGTTGCATAAACTCGCTCTATTGTTGGTGGGAGTCCGTCTATTCTACGTGGATCAGAGATACTTACGTTAAGATGAGGTTGACCATAGTTAGCTACGGTCATAAAGATTTCGTAAACTTGACCACTTTCAGAGACAATGATTTTTATTATATAGTGATCAATATAATCAAGGCGTGCTTGGGCGACATCAACAACATTTTGAAACGGTTGCAGCTGTATTAAATTTGAATATTTGTGATTAAGCGGAT
>JBDKGC010000082.1:0-2777 GCA_039798385.1 Bacillota bacterium | reverse complement strand
GTTTTAACTAATAAATCATCAAAATCAACAGCAGCATTAGCTGCCAAGGCTCGTTGATATGCAGGATATAACTCTATCGCATAACGCTCAATTGGGTTTGAAGGTTCACCTAACAACTCTTTTGGCGCTTGCAGTAAATTTTTAGCGCGACTAATAATAGCACCTATTGCTTGGGGTGCATACATTTTAGTATCTATACCAGCCTCCTTTGCTAACCTCTTCAAAAGAGCACGCTGATCTACAGTATCCAAAATACTGAAATTTGAGGGAAGTCCAATCTGATCACTATTTTTTCGGAGTAGGCGCGCGCAAAAAGCGTGAAAAGTATAAATCCATAATATGGAAGTATTCTGTAACTTTAATAACTTGGCCACGCGTTCTTTCATTTCTTGCGCTGCTTTATTCGTAAAAGTAATGGCTAAAATCGATGATAGTGAGGCATGGCCCTGCTGTATTAAATAGGCAATGCGATGCGTTAAAACCCTTGTCTTGCCACTACCTGCACCAGCAATAATTTGCAATGGACCATCGACCGTTGAAACAGCCTCCCTTTGTTCATCATTTAACTGATCTAAAATATTTATGCAATCTAGCACGAACCACTTCACCTCTAGTTTAAAATAACCTTATTCAATCATAACTAATTTCAAACTAAAAACCAAGAAGATCTAATCAAAGATCCTTGGTAATTATCAATCTGTTTTGTTGATAGCTATGCTACTGACAACAACAAATTTTTTTAGTTTTATTTTTTTGAACACGGTGGTAATTAAAGATGACATCCTTAATGTAAGAGTCCTGCTCTTTATGCAAGTCATCGATTTTAATTTTACGTACGACCTCTTGCCACAAAATTTCTTCAATTGTGCGTCGATCAATTTTATTGTTTTTTTCAGCTTGCAAGCCTAATAGTTGATTCCACCACACTCTTCGTATCTTACAGCAAAGCTGCTCACCATTCTCCGGTTCTTGATAATAAAAACCAAACCAATCAGGGTCTTCTGCAAATTGCTTAATCGTTATGCAATATTTTACAGGTTGTATTGAGTTATACACAACAATTCCCTGAAAACTAGTTTCCCAGATAATCTCCTCTTGATTTTGAACTAGACTGTATTTTTCGGCAGCTTTCGTATTAAACCAGAAAAAGTTTCCTATTAAAAAAGCGAACCCTAAAACAAGACCCTTACAACTCCACAATTATTCCTCGCCACCTTTGTGTTCATAAAAAAAGTAAGATAACGAGCTTTTTCTTTGCTCGTTATCTTTAAAACTCAAATAACAGATCTATACCAATTACTAAAAACAGAATTTTTTTGTACAGAGCGTGCTATAGCTCGTCTTTGCTTTTCTTTTAAGTTTAATCGTTCCCATACATTATGCAAGGCATCTAACTTACAACTTAACCTATAAACCTCTGGGTGACCCAACCCTAAAACCGTGGCAGCTTGCTCCATCTGGCTCCGTAACTCCTCAATCTTTTCCTCTAGTTTTTTATACCACACTCTGCATCCCTCCCACGTCATGATCCTACAATAAAAAGCTTTTTAAGACATAGCTCTACGATCTACTTTTAATCATACCGCTAAACTGATGTCGAAATGAGTAGAAAAACGGCTAATCATTTTTAAAGCTTTTGTTAACTTATAAAACCTCTCTCTAGTTTAGAAGTAACACCCTGAAAATTCTAAATATATTCCTAAAAGTCAAGCTGGCTTCTATATCAATGGCTTATAGCCGGCGTTTTAATAAAATTAGAAACTCCGAACCTACTTACTACTTTTTTAAAGTAAGAACAACAACTTCAGGATTATTATTAACTCGAAAAGCTTTACCAGCAGAACCAAGACCACGTGAAACGACCATTTTAGTTTTGTCTTGTTGGTAAAGACCCTCAGTATATCTTGGGAAAAAACCTTCATTGTAAGAGACTAGGCCACCTAATCCTGGCAAGCGTATCAAACCACCATGAACATGGCCGCTACAAACTAAATCAATCGGGTACTTTTTATAAAGTGGCAACTGCTCCGGGCGATGGCTAAGCAAGATTGTATATAAGTGCTCCTTTTCCCGTGGCAATGCTTGCTCAATTTCACCACGTAAAAGCTGTTTTTTTTTATAAAGGATATAATCCGTATAAAACAAGTTGCCTAGCGTGTTCTTTGTAAGTTTATACACATCCTTGCCTAGACCAATTAATCTAGCGCTTAGGTCTTTTGGTGCCCTAGGTTCAGTTGCAACACCCTTTTTAAACTTGGGATCCTCAACCCCAGCTAAAACTATCTTTTCACGCCCCTTTTTTACATATATACAATTATTCTTAAAAACATAAATATTATGTGCGGTTAAGGTCTTTGCAAACTCAGCATACAGTTGTGACTTACATTCATGATTACCAGGCACAAAGTAGACTGGGGCATAAGCATCTAACTTTTGAAGTAGTTCAATCGAAATCTGCGGGTTATTATCAAGAAAATCGCCGGTACAAAAAATATAGTCTGGCTTTTGCATTTGAACAAGTTCAATTAAATCCTTGTTGTGCGTACCAAAAATATTTTCGTGTAAATCTGACAATAAGACAATCCTTGTATTGTTAAAGCTTGCAGGTAGCTTTTGATCCACTATACTTATACATGTTAAATCAAGTTCTTGCTGCTCGTTAAAAAAAAAGTAATAAAAAGAACAAACTAAATTTATTATTATTGGTAATGATTTAATAAAACCCGCCGACATTAAAAACACTCCTCGTCTTAAAAAAATTATTGCCTATCTATCTA
>JBDKGC010000081.1:0-12886 GCA_039798385.1 Bacillota bacterium | reverse complement strand
TTAAAAATGAACCACTACCAGCAAAGAGTAAGTTTAACCGTGTGGTAGCCTTAGACCCTAACCATAAAAATTTAGTCTATGGCACGAGTAATATGAAAGAGGCTTTTGAAATAGCTAATCCCTGGTTCTTAAAAAAGTTAGATCGCAGCATAGCACCAGTTAAGTGGTGGGGAGCAGGTTAAAGTCTCTTTAGCACAGGTTTTTTTAAGTGAAGCAAATCTTTTAATGCTCGATGAACCAACTAATTATTTGGATATCCTTACCCGTCAAGCTTTACTTGATATGTTACAAAGTTATCCTGGAACGGTATTGTTTGCAAGTCATGATCGCCAGTTTATTGGTAAGTTAGCGGACAAGTTGCTGCTCTTTGATGGTGGCCAGATAAACTATTTCTCTGGCACTTATGCTGAGTACCAGGATCGGGACCGTCGTACTAAAAATGAGCAAGTACTAGTTTTAGAGAATGAATTAGCAGCTATTAATAGCCAGCTAACGTTCATCATAAAAGCCAATCAACGCCATGAATTGGAAAAGCAATACGTAGCAATTTTATGCAAACTAAAAGAATTAGATAAGTGATTAAAATGTGATTATAACAAAATATAAAAACTTTTTTGTGGGCTCTAATTTCGAAATTGTGGGAATAGAGAGGTACGCACTATGCCAACACGCCATATTGACATAAAAGCTACACTCTGCTAAAATCAAACTGTATGATTTAATATAGGGGGTATAACTTTGAAAGTACTAAAGATAATTGCGCTTGGATTGTTAGCATCGTTACCGGTTTATACGTATGTACCAGAGCTTAATGCAGCAAAAGTTCCTCGCCATACCCACGATTTACGTTTCCCAAATAAAAAAGTTAAATTCAATCAAAAAAAAGTAGGACCAGATACAGAGCTCTACGGCAAGGTAATTAGAGTGGGTCAAATAAAAAAAGGATCATTTAGTATGTTTGGCACAACACCATACATGATAAATGTTGATGTCAAATTATTAAGTAAGCCAAAGATTGCTAAACTATCTACTAAATTACAACCCTGTACTAGCAAGGCCATCTCGCGCAAAGTATCGAAGCTGAAGAAAGGTGATACGGTTCGCGTAAAGCTGGATGTTACGAATACCTGTAGTGCACGTGGAAAAGGAGGGGCACCAACTCCACCTCATAATGCAAAACGAGGTAACCCCGTGATTAAAATAACGCCTGGTAATACATTACTGGTCCGTGGACGAGCATATATTAGTGCCTCAAAGGTTGGGGTGCACTTTGCCCACCAAGCTTTTGATTGGAACCATTTTTCTCGGACTAGATACCCGCAATACGGGAATAATTTAGCGCCTAATTGTCATCACCACGTTTTTAAAAAAGTAGCTAAATCAAATGCCGGTTTTTTTGTAGTTTATAAAAAAAATCCTGGTATTGTCCATTTAAATAGAGCGCCGCGCATCGAGTATTTTTAAACTAGTCAAAATCATGGCTTTAGGAGTATAATATTTAGAACGAAACATTATTAACCTGGTTGCTAATATCACCCCAGTTTTCTGGGTCTGCTTCAATATACTCTCTTACCTCGTTAACAGCTCTAGCATAGCTCCAGAGATTTGATAATGTATATTCTTCATTTAAATCTTCCAGCATATCTAAAAATGCTTCTCGCCCTTCTTATATTTTTTCCGGATAATAACTTGCAAAAACTAGTGCTTGTATTCTCGGGTCGAGCAGAGTTGCAATATGCTTCTCCTTTTGCGGTGTGGTTTGTTGAACCGCTTTTATAAAAATTATTGGATTCTGCTTTGTAGCTAAATAATGATGATACATTTGTAGCTCTTCTTTTTATAAACAATGTATGTGTTTGTATGTTATTATATTATTCGCTCCTTATTTTAGTACGGGGCAATTGCTAATAATGCCTTTAAAATGGGGTATATAGTTATAAATAGACATGCACCCCCTTTTCTTATGGTGCAAGTGTCTTACGCACCACGTGTATTCTTGTATCCTCACCAAGAAGAAGTTTATAATATCTTAGAAAAATATTATCCCCAAAAACAAATCTTACCACGTACAGCTTACTTGTTAGAAGAACTGTTAGCAAAAGAAGAAGGTTAACCCATGATGCTTACGATAAAAATAATTGCGAAGCGTATAAGTGAAGATCATAGTCAATTCGCGCATTATAAGAGTTCTTTTCTTGATCAATTTTATAAAGCTACCACTTCGCAAAGAAAAGTAATGATTGCCGAAGAGCCAGCTTCAAACCTGGTGTTGCCAGAGCGAATTCTACCCTTCCTAGCTGGAATGGTTGAAAAGTTATGTAACGATTATCAGCTAACTTCTCCCAACTGGATTTATAATAAGAAATATTATTTAGCTACGCCTAATTTTTGGTTAAATGCTACAGGAAAGTTGCGTATCCTTTTATTAGTAGAGAGTCCAGTTGAATTCAAAAGCGTAATATCTTTGACACCGCTAATACATTAGAGCGGGTTTAATTAATTACCGCCATCCTCTAGTTTCCAACCCTAACGGCATTAAACTTTTTCTACATAATCTACAATAATACACATAAACTAAAACAACATACTATAACTGGAGGTAAAAAAGATGGAGTATTTGAAAATAAACGCTAGTTCCCCTGAAGACCTCGCCTTTCAAGCCGTTCTTGCGGAAATAAATACTCTTCCACCCATGCGTCAACCTATGGAGTTTATTAGCAGGTTAGAACAAGCTTTGGAACAAGAACGTAATAACTTTGAATTAATTGACTTGCCTGAGCCAAATATACTACGGTTATTACATTTAGTTGTTTGGCGCATTTGGGAACTAGCAAGACTTATTCTACGCAATGATGTAATTATTGCCGATGCACGAGAAGGTATAATAATTTTAAATTTTATCGTACGCCTCGTAAATTTTCTAAATAATATTAATCAGCAACGCGCTAATGCTAACCAATCTCCCTTAGTTGCTAGCGCTTTTATAAATCAATTTGTACCAATATGGAACAATTTATATCAAAAATTTAGAGAACTGCCTGATTTTGACTTTCTGGCGCCTGGTTTAATACGAATACAATAACTACTAATCCACTTTTTATTAAAGTAGTTAGATGTTCATAAAACTTGTGAAGTGTATAATCTCTATAATCAGTGACCAAGTAAAGCACTGGTTTTTTACACCGAAAGACATCTCTATCCATCATAAAATAAAACCTTAACTCTTGCGCATATACATCTTTACTGTTAAAGGGACAAAAATAAGCACCGTCAGACTGGCACCTAGTAAGGTCAGCCAAAAGTCGGGTCCAATTGTTCCCTCATTTGCAAGCTGGCGTAAGGTCGAGACAAGGTAAGTAACAGGATTAACTTTTGCAATAATCTGCAACGCCGCTGGTAACGTATTCATAGGCACAAAGGCATTAGATAAAAACGTTAATGGAAAGAGTACTAACATCGAGATACTCTGTACACTAGCCGCACTACGGCCAACCACACCAAAAAAAGCAAAAATCCAGCTCATACACCAGGCTACTAAGACAACAAAGAGACTGCTAAAAATTATGCCAATTAAGTCTGGTCTATAACCAATAACATAAGCCGTCAGAATGGTAAGCAATGTGGCCACACCATAACGAATAAGGTCAGCCAACAGCGCTCCAGCTAATGGCGCTATACGCGCAATAGGCAGACTTCGAAAACGATTAAAAACCCCCTTCTCCATATCTTCGCGTAGCTGCACACCTGTTACGGTAGACGTTGTAATTACGGTCTGCACTAAAATTCCTGGAATAAGTAATGGTAAATAACTTTTCACACCGCCAGCAATGGCACCACCAAACACATAGGTAAATAATAAGGTAAATAAAATTGGCTGAATAAGCACATCAAAAAACTGTTCAGGAGTTCGTCGCAGTTTACGCACACTGCGATAAGCCATGACGAACGAGTTGCTAATTAACTGCCTGAGGGTAACATGATTTTTTAACTTCCGCCTTGTTGGTAAGGTTATCATCTTATGCATCTAAAGCTCCCCCTTTTCACCGGTTACGGCCAAGAAGACTTCATCTAGACTAGGTTTTTGGACACTTAGTTCCTCTAAACCTATGCCTGCAGCACGCAAAGTAGCAAGCAAGTCTATCGCTTGATCAATACTTGGCATGGGAACACTTACCGCTCTTCCTTCGGGCAACCTCACCGCCGAACAACCCAGGTAGGAGGTAATAATTTTCTGCGCCTCTAAGACTTGCTCTTTTTTAGTTATAGAAAGTTGTAATGAGGCCGTACCAACCCGCTCCTTTAAATTGTTGGGAGTACCTTCCGCCACTACTTTTCCCTTATCTATTACGGCAATCCAATCGGCTAATTGGTCGGCTTCATCTAAATACTGGGTCGTTAAGAGTACCGTTGAACCAGTCTTAACCAGCTTCCTAATAATGTCCCACATCTGGGCCCGGTTATGCGGGTCAAGTCCTGTCGTAGGCTCGTCCAGAAAGATAAGTGGTGGCTTGATAATTAAGCTAACAGCTAAGTCTAGCCGTCGTCGCATACCACCAGAAAATTTACTCAATGTTCTTTCTGCAGCTTCCATCAGACCAAACTGCTCTAATAACTTGCCCGCTCTTTTTTTAGCCGCTGACTTTCTTAACCCTTGCAACCTAGCAAAGATAAGTAAATTTTCCAGCGCTGATAATTTTTCATCTAGTGCCGCATATTGACCAGTGACCCGGATAAGTTGTCTGACTATTTGTGGCTTCTTAACAACATCATACCCAAAAATCTCCGCTTTACCACCATCGGGCCTAAGCAGTGTAGACAGCATATTAATCGTTGTTGTTTTACCGGCCCCGTTTGGACCAAGCAAACTAAAAATACTACCTGCAGGGACCGTCAAATCTAAACCATTGACAACTCGTTGCTCCCCAAAGTTCTTGATCAGTCCTTCGGCTTTTATGGCAGGTTCTAAAGTTGTATTCCTTGTTATTATTTTTCCAGCCTCCTACATATATAGCGCAGCATTATCCAATTTATATATTAACAAGAGTAGCATTAGTGTTAGTATAGCACATAGTTAGACGCTATATATGATAAAATATCTATAATGATAATATGATAGACAGGCTACGTAACGGAGATAATAAAATAAGATGATAACTGATATTAATCACATAAATCTGTCCGTGAAAGATCTGGATATCTCTTTTAAGTTTTATAGAGAAGTTCTAGGCTTCAAGCCGATAGTTAAATGGCATCAAGGAGCTTACTTCGTGTTAGAATCAGGATTTTGGTTCTGTCTAAATAACGAGCACCATGACCGCAAACCCAGTCCATGTTATACACATGTTGCCTTCACTGTTAAAGATGAAGACTTTGAAAGCATAGCTAGCCATATAATTAAGTCTGGCGTGACAATATTTAAAGAGAACACCTCACCCGATAAATCATTATATTTCCTAGATCCTGATGGCCATAAATTAGAGATACACGTTGGCAACCCCATGAGACGCGTGCAGGCGAAAAAACAAAAGATAGGACAATGGAAAGACGTGGAGTGGTTTGTATAACAGTTAAATTGTTCCATGTTTTTTAGGACTCTTTCGACCTTTACTTTTCCCACCTAGAAAGCTACTATAAAATATAAAGAGAAAGTAATAGAATAAAAAATCTATTCACGGAGAATATAATCTGAAAAAAATTTATGATGCATTACAGAAAATAAATAAGAAACCGGAAGCTTATGAATACTATACAACCCCAGAACTATGGTGTGATCCCCATATCTCTAAAGAAATGTTAAAATTGCATTTAAGCGAGGAAACAGAATTAGCCTCAAGGAAAAAAAACTTTATCAACCGCTCTGTTGACTGGATAACTGCTTATTTCAAGTTAAATTGCCACACCAAAGTTTGTGATTTTGGCTGCGGACCAGGTTTGTATACTAGTAGCTTTGCAGAAAATGGCGCACAAGTAACAGGGCTTGATTTTTCGAAAAATTCTATTGCGTATGCTGCAAAGCAAGCGAAGAAAAACAACCTGCAAATAGCCTATATCTTACAAGATTATTTAACCTTTAACACCACCAAGAAATTTGATTTAATCACGATGATTTACTGTGATTTTTGTGTATTAAATCCGCAGCAACGAGACCTGCTTTTACAAAAATTTCACAGTATTCTAACAGAAACAGGGAGAGTACTGTTAGACGTAAGTTCACTTGCCACTTATGCCGATAAACAAGAAACATCCACATACGAATATATTCAAAACGGCTTTTGGTCTGCTAATTCGCATTATGTCTTCCACAACACTTTTAAATATAAAAAAGAACTATTACTGCTTGATAAATTTACAATTATAGAAGAATCGAAGATTCGTGAAAGCTACAACTGGTTACAGTGTTATAATATTCAAACCATCTCGTCGGAATTGCAACAAAACAATTTGAAACTGGTTGACTATTTTTCAAATGTGGCTGGTGATAAATATGACGAAAGTGCTACTGAAATAGCCTTAGTTATTAAGAAAATTTAAGCTTAAAGCTGTACAGTGGAAATGATGAAACGGAGATGTTACACTTAGGTCAGCTAAAACTTCTTACTACCAAAGGATGAGTATTATTTGATGAAATTTCTGAAAAAATTGTATCTGCTAAGCTTTGTTGGAGTTGTCACGACCGGCTTAAATAGTAGCATTTCTGCCACTGACTCTCCTGTTACTGACACCCCTTTTACTGACTCATCAGAAAAAGAATACGACATTAGAACCGCCTCTTCTGCCGAAGATGTAGAACAACAAATTCTGCGTTTATTAGATAGGCCAACATTGGTTCTCATTAACATCGATCACACGTTGCTTTGTGCAACAGAACCTTGCTTTAGGCCAAATACACTAAAAGAGCTTGGCAATATAAAAGCTACCTCCCTGCAACACTTAACTACTAGACAAAAACGCTGGGCACATGCCCTTGAATACACAACAACGGCCACCCAGCTCACAAACCGAAACTGGCCCAGTATTATAAGTAACCTGCAAACAAAAGCTTTAGTTTTAGGGTACACGTCGCTAGCTATGAACGATCTTGCGCCACTTTCTATTAATACAACTAGATGGTGCCAAAAAAGCTTACAAGAATCTGGTATTCATTTTAGTCCGTCCGAAACAATCCTTTTCTTAGATCAAAGTAATGCAAACCAAACAATTGGTATGGAAGATGGGGTTCTGTATGCAGGTAAAATTAAAAGGTTAAACATGAGCGATTTAGTTCAGGCCTTGTCAACTAATCCCGAACGTATTATCGCGGTCGATTGCCAAAAACAGCATTTAAAATCCATAGCTACCGCCGCCAACGAAGCAGAGATAAGTAATTTCACTGGCCTGCATTGCACCGAAGTATATTGCATACCACCAGCAAAACCAGATAAAGAAGGGCTAGAAGAAAAATTTATGAAAATTGAAAAGCAAACTTTTAAGGAGTGTCCTGTAACAAAGGAAGACTTACAAAGTCTAGTAGATAAATTTTGGGCAAAGGCTACGATAAATGCTGCAGATCCTCCTTAAAAATAAATTTATTGTTGGGCACAGAACAAATATATTAAAGCAGCAGTTAATCTTCCTCTACTAAAACCCCTTCAATAATCTTAGACTATAGACTTATACAAAACATTGTGGTAAAATATGGTAGCAACGTGTTTAATCTAAACTAGACACATTCTTCAAGGTCCTCGCATTAAAACACCGGTTTATAATAATCCGCTAAAAAATTTAAGATAGCTGAATATCCTGCACCCTCTATGTTTTTGTTATCGGATTTTTGCAAAGACATAAACTTATAAAGGAGTGGGGATTTATTTTGAAAAAACAGCTTGGAAGTGGTCTTTTTTTTATTGTTAGCTACTTGATATTTATGGTAGTACACATCACTAGTATTACAAATGCAGCAGATACGGCTCAAAATGATGGTTTACCAACGACTATGATTCGAGCAATAAAACAAGCTCAGCTACACGTGACGGACGAACCATACGAGGATACAGAATCGAGTGAAGAACAGGGAAAAGACGAATATACCACAAGAACACCTACAAAACATACACCTGCAGTAAGTTTTAAGTTAGAGAAATTGCCTAAACCCTGTACTACACATGGCGCGGAACAACAAGCGGTCTCGCTTTCCCCAATCTCTCCTTCGCTTTCCCCAATCTCTCCTTCGCTTTCCCCAATCTCTCCCCCGTTTGAGCCAAGCTCGCCCTCGCGGCTAAAGGGCTCACCTGTCGGGTGGGGTCCTGTAGCACAGAACACAGGCAGAAAAGTCTGTTTAATGTCGCGTAAGTATGATCCTAATGTTTATTCCGTCTGCTCCTCTGTGATACACAACGAGCACCCTAAAAGTCCTGTCCCCTTACACTGCAGTACTTCTGTGATACCCCGCCCTAGTACTCCTGGCCACTTACACCACAGGACTTCTGTAATACCCCAAACGCTCCCGCACCTTAGTACTTTTAGCTCCTTACACCACAAGACTTCTGTTTCTGTGATACCTCATGCGTACCCAAGTAATCCTGGCCCCTTAGATGATGTCAGCAGGTTAACCTCTAATAACATGAGCCCTTCAAACCGGCAAGAACCAACTGCAAATGCTTTAAGAGTAGACGTGTTTTTTCACAACACTAGCGCACCAATTTGTGAAACGTCACCGCCATCTCCTCAGTCAATTAGTTCTAGAGCTACACAAGTAGCGCCAGCGCCGAACGCCGAACCACAGTGGGGATACCAAAGAATAAGTGAGTGGTTCATCCGGTGCTGTTGTTGCTGTAAAAAATAATTTTTTTTTAATTTTGTTAATAAACACACTGTTTTCTGAAAAGGTTGCTTTTAAAATTTGCTGTTTTATAACAGGCTAGCTCACAATCTCCCGCTAGCCTGTTATCATTATTACATGCTACGATGCCGGCTCACGTGTTCGCTTCAGCCACTCCAGCCGGCGCTGTACATTACAAATCAACTTCCCCGCTTCCAACGGATTGGACTCTGCTACCTTTTTAAGTTGGGCAAGCTTCTCTTCCACAGCTTTTATTTTTGCACTGCGCATTTCCTTTGAAAAAAACAGACCCATTACAATACCTTGTTCACCTTGTTTAAGATCGGAAACATACCACACATCTAAATACTTTTTGTATAAATTACGTGCAACCAAATTATCACTGCGTACAAAAAGTTGTAGATCTAAACAACCTGCCAGGCGTGCTGCTGCTATGCTTTGCTCCAGCAACCTTTGCCCGATGCCTTGCCCTCGATATCCCTCTGCTACAAACAACTTTATAACATGTGCATGTTTATTTCCTTCCTCCGTTGATACTTCACTACTTATAAAACTAACTTGTACATTGTATTCACGAGCATCATTGGTTGAGCTACAGACGCCTATAATTTTATTGCCATCAAGTGCAACACCTAATCTATACGTCATTGGTTTGGCAATGAACTTCTGTAATAATTCTTTTGAAAAAAGTGGTTCTAGATCTTCGTGAATAGTAAGTGCATCTACTCTTGCTTGTAGATTAAGTAATTCGGTTAATTCAGGTAAAGTTAACTTACGACAGACTACCCGGGCAGAGACCCGAGGAGCTATAGATATTGGTGATGCTTTTGGTTGTTGTTCAGCAGCTTGACCAATATTCAAATAATTTAAGGTTAAAGAAAAAGTTAAGATCATAACTACTATTGACTTTCTTCTAAGCACTCTATTAACGATGAACGCCTTCTCTCGTTCTTTAATAAAAGAATTATTTAAAACATTAGTACAGTTAACTATTCCAACAAAAAGTCCTTATCACCTTTTTTATTCCAGGAGGAAATATGTAAATAGTTTTTAGAAACTTTTCTTTAGTTCCTTAAATAACTCCTTAAGAGCTACAACTTGTGTTGCTCTATCATAAACTTGATGTAAGGCCGAACCTAGTTTTGCTAAGCGAGCATAGATACTTAGCACTGAAAATTGGGCTGGTTGTAAGTTAGATGTGACTTCATGCCAAAAAAGTGGGGCAGCTACTAAGGCCTGGTCTCCTCGTACCGAATACGGGGCTATAATTGTTTTTCCTGCTGCATGCTGCACATAATCTATGTATAGCTTATTATCACGGTTCTTTTTTAAGCGCTCAATTGTAAAATACTGTGGAAACTTAGCCACTAGATATTCTGCTATAAACTTAGTAAAGTGCCGCGTTGCTTCATAAGAATAGCTGGCATCCGGCAGCGGAATATAAACTTGCAAGCCCTTACCACCGGAAGTCTTGGCAAAAGAGCTTAAACCAAACTTATCAAGAACCTCTTTTAGAGCAAGTGCTGCTTGCATTGCAAGATTAAAATCGTTGATTGAGGGCGGATCAAGATCAAAAACAATTTCAGTGGGATAACCCAAAGACTTAATTGTTTCAAAAGGGACATGAAATTCAGTAGCCGCTTGATTGCCTAACCACAGTAGGGTCTGTAAATCATTGCACACGATATACCTAGTTTGATCATGACTATAAGTAGTTACGAACTCAGGAGCATAACTTGGGCAATTTTTCTGATAGAAAGATTCACCTTCTATCCCATCGGGATAGCGTTTTAGTGTTAAAAGACGATCCTTCACAAATGGGAGCATATAAGGCGAGACATAAAGTAAATAATTTAGAAAGTCACGCTTCGTAAGCTGCAACATAGGAAAAAACATTTTGTCGGGATTGGTTACGCGCATTTACGTCCTCCCCTTTGGCAGTTGACAATCTTCCGCACTGAGATCGAATCTAAACCTTACAAAGGACGGCTGTCTTAGTTTGCCTTTGTAGAGTTCTAAATAACGCACCTCAAGGCAAATACCAGATTTGACATCAATTCGGTCTTTATCTTGCTTAATTTGATGTTTGTTAAGTACGGCTAGCAATGTTTCTCGCTCCTTAGGTGAAAAACCATGCAATACAGTCCCCATAGGACGGATTTTTCCCTGCTCTACTGCAGCGAGATAAAGCAAGCCTGTTTTAGTACTATAGCCCGTAATAAAAAAAGAGTCATACTTCCAGTGTTTAATTTTCAACCACTCAGTCGTACGTTTCGCCTTCCAAATGCTAGTTTTTTTCTTAGCTACAATTCCTTCCCCATCATGCTGAGCCACCTTTTGCCATAAAGAGTCGCCATCACTAGTGGCTGCAACAAACTGTAATATTGGCGCAAGCTTACATTGACTAAACCAGTCTTGCAAAAGCTTTTTACGTACTAGATAGGGTCTACTTATAAGAGAAACTTGTTTGATCTTTAATATGTCAAAAGCTAAATATTGCACCACACAAGGCAGTTGTTTTCTATTCTTTAGCTTAAAGAAGTTAGCCTTAAAAGGAGAGTCTAAAACAACTACTTCACCATCCAACACCACATCTGTTTGGATAAAAAACTGCTTGCAATACTTTATTATTTCAATAAAGTTGTCATTTAGTAAGACTCCATTACGACTAATTAACTTGATCTTCCCATGCTGCAGATAAAGCTTCGCGCGATAGCCATCATACTTTACCTCATATAGCCATTCCAAGCCCTTTGGCATAACTAATGATAAGGTCGGGAGCATTGTCATTTAGCATCGGCAGCTTTATTTGTAGATTGTTTACGTTGGGTCTGTTTTAAACTAGCTTCGAGCGCACTCATTAAATCAATAATATTTTCTTGAGCTACTCCCCCTACAGCTTTATCTTCATGACGCTCTAGCTTACGCTCCGCCAATTTGTGGAAGGCTGCTCGAAAGTCGTCTTGATATTTGGCAGGAGTAAACGTGGTTGTCAATTGATCGATAAGCAACATGGCCGTTCTTAGCTCTTGTTCACTCGTTGCTACCTCTTTTAAACCAGGGACTTCTAACACACTTTTGAGCTCATCTGCATAATGCAATGTTTCCATTACTAACACCTGCTCATAAACACGTATGCAAACTAGCTGCTCTTTGGAACGCAGCGTTATCTTGGCAACGCCAAGCTTCCCTGATTGCTGAAGAGCTTGTTTAAGCAATGAATAGGCCTTTAAACTATTTTCACCCGGACCAATGTAATAAGAACGATTAAAGTAAAGCGGATCAATCTCATCTAGCTTTACAAAATCAATAATTTCAATGTTACGTTCTTCTAATACTTTTTTAATAGCTACAAGCTCTTCTTCGCTAAAGAGTACAAAACGATCCTTCCTAACTTCATATCCTTTGCTAAGCTCAGCAGTATCTACTTCCACTGCACATTTTGGGCAAATCTGCTTATTCTTAATGGGTGTCTGACACTTCTTATGCAATAACCGAAAACGGATATTTTTGTCCTGCACTACAGTATAGAGTTTTATAGGGATATTTACTAAACCGAAACTAAGTGAACCTTTCCAAATTGTATGCAAAATAAAAACTCCTAAGAATAATCTTAAGCATAGTTTTTACAAAAGAACAAATAAACATACTTTATTAAAAAAACTTATGTTATGCTGGTGGGGGAATTTTAACCGGCGGTGGTGCTAATGGTGGTGGAGGTGCTGGTTATTTAAAAAACATAGCAAGTATTGGGCAAGGTTCGGATCCAAATTTTGATGGTCTAACAACCGGTACCGGAGCTGGTGGATTTGGAAAGTCTTCTAATTATATTATTAGTGGTGACGGTGGCAGCGGAACTGCTGCATCCGGTTTGGGTAAAGGAACAGGCGGATCCATAACGGGTGCTGCCGAAGGCGCTGGTGGTATTGGTGGTGGTGGTGGCGGTCTAGCACTACAAAGGCAAAAACAAAAAAATTTACAACTTAATGGTGGTGGTCAAAACGGTCCAGCTATTTTAGCTGGTGGAGGCTTTGGCGGTGGCAGAGGTGGTGCAACCCCTTCCAACGC
>JBDKGC010000080.1:0-3015 GCA_039798385.1 Bacillota bacterium | reverse complement strand
TTTAGAAGTAGCTCTTTAGTGGGTGCATTTAAAAGCGAGGTAGCTGTGATGTTTAAAGTAGCATTTTATACTTTAGGATGTAAGGTAAATACTTATGAAACAGAGGCTTTGTGGCAATTGTTTCTAAACGCTGGCTATCAGCGCGTGCAGCAAGAAGAAGTGGCAGATGTTTATGTAATTAATACTTGTGCTGTTACGCATGCTGGGGAGCAGAAGAGCAGACAAATTATTAGGCGGTTGGTGAGGAGAGCACCACACGCAGTAGTTGTGGTGACAGGTTGTTATGCTCAAACAGCTCCAGCTGTGGTAGCTGATATCCCAGGAGTGGATATTGTAGTTGGTACCTCTGGTAGAAAACAGTTGCTTGGGCTGGTTGCGGCGGTCCAAAGGACTAGAAACCCAATTATAGCAGTTGAAGATTTGTGGCGCGTGAAACCGATATATGAGGAGTTAGGTATTTTGACTTCTTCATGCCGGACACGTGCCTTAGTAAAAATTCAGGAAGGTTGCAATAATTTTTGTACTTTTTGTATTATACCGTGGGCTAAGGGCCGGTCGCGTAGTCGTAAACCGGAGCTGGTAATTGAAGAGGCTCAGCGGTTAATAGCTTTAGGTTATAAGGAACTTGTCTTGACGGGTATTCATACCGGTGGTTATGGTGAAGATTTGCCTAATTATAGTTTTGTTAAACTAATAGAGGAATTGCAAGGTTTATCCGGAGATTTTCGGCTGCGGATAAGTTCGCTTGAAGTAACACAAGTTAATGCACCTTTAATTGCGATTTTAAAGCAAATAGGGAGTAAAATATGTCCTCATCTACACCTTCCGTTGCAGGCTGGCTCTGATCCTGTTTTAAAACGGATGGGGCGCCATTATAATACTAAAAAATATCAAAATATTGTGTGTGCTCTTCGTGTCCATCTGCCAGACCTTGCCATAACTACAGATGTTATCACTGGTTTTCCTGGGGAGACAGATGAGCAGTTTCAGGAGGGTTATGAATTGATGAAGCGGCTTAAACTTGGGCAGTTGCATGTCTTTCCTTATTCTAAACGTTCTGGAACTCGTGCTGCGCAGTTTGAAGATCAAATAAGTGAGGAAGTTAAACGAGCTCGAGCTAAGAAGTTATTGGAGCTTTCAGAGCAACTTCAGACGTCGTATGCAAAGCAATTTATCGGACAGGCTTTACGTGTTTTACCGGAGTCGGAGTATAAAAATGCAAAATATCAGGGTTATCTTACAGGTTTTAGTGATAATTACTTGCGAATAGTTTTTAAAGGACCGCAAGAATTAAAAGGTAAATTTTGCAATGTTTTAGTAAAAAACATACAAGGACATGTATGTCTTGGTGAATTAGTGGAGGATAAGGCAATTTCAAAGTTTTAGAGTTTATTGTGAGAAATAGTACCGTGTGTGTTTAGTTAGTCTTTGTAGAACTTTTTAATAAAATTTGCAAAATGATGACTAAAAGGGAGTACCCCGCAAGAACAGATAATATTGAAGAGTGTTTGAATATGAGCTAGTTGCAACGATTTGTCGCTTGTAAGATAGGGTGCTAAATGATAAAGCGTCGGTATAAAAGGAATAAATATCAGTACACCGCCTACATTTAATATAAAGTTAGCTAAAGCTACGCGCTTAGCATTTACAGTTGTATTTATTGCCGCCACTAATCCAGTAGCGCAGGTGCCAATATTGCTACCGAAAACTAAGGCAATAGCTAGTGGAAGTGATGTTGAGCCAGTAGCATAAAAGCCCATTGCTATTGCGGTCGTAGCACTACTACTGTGGGTGAGTGCTGTGAATAGACTACCGATCAAGATACCTACTAAAATGGGATAAGAACTGTTTCGTAATAACATTTCTGTGCAACCTAAATGTTCAAGATAATGAGCACAGCCTTGCATGGTATTTATTCCTAAAAATAGTGCGCCAAAACCAATAATAGCAAGTCCTAGGGCTGGTGTTTTTTTATAAGGAATTAGATAAAAGATAGTTCCTAAGGTAATAAGTGGCAGTGCTAGTTGCTCTATTTTAAGCGTCAATAGTTGGGTGGTAAATGTTGTGCCGATATTTGAACCAAGGATAATGCCAATAGACTTAGTAAACGACAGAACACCAGCATTTACAAAACCAATAGTAAGCACAGTAATAGCGGTACTGCTTTGCAGGCAAGCAGTTGAGATAATGCCCGTAAGAAAGCTGCGGTTTGTTGTTTTGGTAAATCGCACTAATATATATTCTAATTTCTTTTCTGCTAACGCTGCAATACCTTTACGTAATTTGCACAGTCCACATAAAAAAATTAACAGACCAAGCGAAAAAGGGATAAAAAAGTTATACACCAGGCATGTCCCCCCCTTTTTTTTATCTATATGAATGATTTATGTTATTATTACTTTATGGTATTTAATGAGGGTAGCCTACATATAGTTTAAAAAGGAGTGAAAAAGGTGGGATGTGTATTTTGTGAAATTGTAGCTAAAAAAGTCCCTGCGAAAGTAGTTTATGAAGATGATGATCTGCTTGTTTTTCCTGATATAGCACCTGCTGCTCCAGTGCACTTACTTTTAATACCAAAAAAACATATTGTTTCTATAGGAGAAGCTAGAGAAGAAGACGTATTACTACTAGGTAAAATATTAATTGTTGCTGGTAAAGTTGCAAAGTTGTCAAAATTAACACAAGGGTTTCGGTTGGTGAGTAATATTGGTCGTGATGGAGGGCAGACAGTATTTCATCTACATGTGCACTTATTAGGTGGAAGAGGGATGCCGTGGCCACCCTAATTTTAAGAGGAATGTATTTTTAGAGAAATGTATTTTTGACATAGGCGTACTAGTTAGTTTATAATTTAATGTAAGCTTAAACTTGCTTAAAATAAAATAATTTAATAAAGCAGGTTGGTGTGTAGAGGATTATAAGGTGAGGGGAGTGGCTGTTTTTTGATAGAGGTTCGTGTACGTAAGAATGAGTCCTTTGATGATGCGTTGAAAAGATTTAAACGTTCATGTG
>JBDKGC010000079.1:0-4076 GCA_039798385.1 Bacillota bacterium | reverse complement strand
GCTGGGGCTTCTGTGCCGCGTATTGGACGGGAGTTGGCTAAAAAAGGTCTTATTCGAGACCCGCTCTTTTTTAGGTTGTATGCCTATCTTAATGGTTTTTATAATTTACAACCAGGTAATTATAAAATTGATCCGGGTGAGGAATTAAAAGAGATACTAAGTAAGCTAAAAAAAGGCGAACGAAATATAAAAAGTATTAATATTCCACCCGGTTGGACGATCATAGAGATAGCCAACCGTTTATCTGTTAGTGGGATAAATCGTGAAAAATTCATAGCTGCAGTTAAAAAACGCGAGCAGAAACCTGTTTATGCTTTTGAGAAAATGATTCCTCATAATCCTGGGCGTACTTTTTTGTTAGAAGGTTATCTGGCTCCTGGTTGTTATGAACTCACAGGGCATGAGCATCCCGAAGAGATTGTAGAAAAAATGTTACAAGCCTTTAATAATATGTTAACAAAACTTAATTTACCTGAGGACCGTATGCTTGATGAACTGTTAACGATAGCTTCTTTAGTGGAACGTGAAGGAGATTTGCCAGAAGAGCGACCGTTAATTGCGAGTGTGATAGATAATCGGTTGCGACAAAGTAATTATTTGAAGCGGTTGCAAGTTGATGCAACTCTAATCTATATGATGACTGTGAAACAGGGGCACAAATATCGAGGGAATAATTTACATAAGGTACGTGAAATTAGTCATCCCTATAATACCTATCTGCGTAATGGACTCCCACCAGGACCAATAGCCAATGTTTCACTAGAGTCTTTTCAAGCCGCTCTTTGTCCCGCGATTAGTGCCGACCTTTTTTATGTTAATAAGAGTAATAAATCACGCGAACATTTTTTTGCACGAACCTTTGAAGAGCATAAGAGGAATATAAAATTAAGCGAAAAAAATAGTAAGCATGAAGAGTAACTATGTACAGATCTATGCCTATTTTGGAACCGAAAGCTGCACTTCTAGTAAACGCTAACCTAAGCAAGCAGTTGTTGCTTAGTTAGCAAATGCTTATTTAATAAGCTCTGGCATACCAGACGGTAGCTTTGGATTTACTTCCACAGGCAAAGCAGTACTCTTTCTTGCATGGCGGATTAGTAGGAATATTGCGAGCCGTAAAACTAGTTTCTGCTTTAATCTTTTCTTCACAAGTGTTATCTCCACACCAGCCACCCAGGACCCAGCCAAAAAAGTCTGTCTCTTTTTTTAAGTCTGCTAAACATTCAACTTCTACATGACATGCTTTTTCTTGACGCTCGAGTGCAAGACTGAAAAGATTGGTTTGGATCTCGCTTAATATTTTTTTTATGATTAAGTGGCTGTTTTCACTTGGTATTGTTTGTTTTTCTCCCGTATCACGGCGTGCTAAAACTAATTGCTGCTTTTCTAAATCTCGTGGGCCGATTTCAATCCGTAATGGTATGCCGCGCAGTTCCCACTCGTTAAATTTCCAGCCAGCACTTTCTAAACTTAAATCAGTTTTGACTAAAATCTTTGCTGCCGTTAATTCTTGTTTGAGTTTTTCTGCTGCTTCATGTACGTGGGGAGCACTTTTGGCTGGACCGACTGGAACAATAATAACTTGGGTAGGGGCTATTTCCGGTGGGATAATAAGACCCTTGTCGTCGCCATGAGCCATAATTAGTGCCCCAATTAGTCGGGTCGTTGTGCCCCAGGAGGTGGTATAGGCATATTCTAAATTGTTGTTTTGATCAAGAAATTTTATCTCAAAAGCCTTGGCAAAATTTGTGCCCATAAAGTGTGAGGTAGCGGCTTGCAGGGCTTTACCATCTTTTAGCATAAGCTCGATGGAGTAGGTGTCACAAGCACCGGCAAACTTTTCGAGAGGGGTCTTTCTTCCTGGCCAGCATGGAATCGCAAGTTTTTGTTCAATTATTTGCTGATAAATCTCTAACATGGCTAGTGTTTCAGCTTCAGCCTCGGCTTTGGTGGCATGAGCCGTGTGGCCCTCTTGCCATAAAAATTCGGTTGTTCTGATAAAGGGCAGCGTGCGTTTCTCCCAGCGAATGACATTGCACCACTGGTTTAAAAGCAACGGTAGATCGCGGTAGCTTTTAATCCACTGGCTGTACATATGGCCGATAATTGTCTCAGAGGTTGGACGAATGGCAAGGCGCTCTTCCAATTTTTTGCCCGCTGCCTCTGTTACCCAAGGCAGTTCAGGGTTAAAACCTTCAATATGGTTGGTCTCTTTTTTTAGTAAAGACTCCGGAATAAGCATTGGAAAGTAAGCATTTTCATGCCCGGTTGCTTTAAAACGCTGGTCTAAAAGTTCTTTTATTTTTTCCCATAGGGCGTAGCTGGCTGGCTTAAAGGTCATACAACCACGTACCGGGGCATATGACATCAAATCAGCTTTTTTGACTGTTTCAAGGTACCACTTGGAAAAATCAGTCTTTTGACTAGTAAGCTTCAAAAGAAAATCTCCTTTACAAAATAATCTAGTACTTGTATTTTAACACAAAAAAAGAAGGCCTAAAGTTATTAAGGCCTTCTAGTAATCGACGACCATTTAATTTAATCTAAGTCGGGTGTAGAGGGATGGTCTGTCAGGGCTGGATATAAGCTTTTTATATCTACTTCAGCGCTTAAGACGGGACCAAAGTTCATGGGGGTAGAAGTAGCTAAGATATCTGTTACCTTAATTTTAGCTGGCTGTAGGCTACTAAGCGGAAACTGCTGTTTACCAGATCCTGGGGGGCATTCAATTGTTGCTTGTGGAGAATAATTTGGAAGTCTGCAGGAAAAATAGACTGGTCGTTTTTTAAGATCCACTTTTTCTGTTCCTTCATAATAACGTGTAACTTCTAATGAAGAGTTTATAGCTTCTGGTTGCTTCACGACGAACTTTTTGTGTGGTGGAATATCAAAAGTAAAAGTAGGCATACTCTCATAAATTTGCACACAATTTCTTGTAAGGTCTGTACGTGGTAAGGTGCTATAAATTGTAAAATAAGCAGGGTAAGAGGTATTATTTGTTACTTCTGCTTCTTTTAATCTAGGATGAGTGGTCCTACTTTGCACAGCTGCTAAACTACTCGAAGAGGCTGGAGCAGGTGTATGTTGACTAGCAAAGGTGCTGGTCGATGGTATAGATAGTGATGAGCTTGTGCTCGCGCTACTTGAGCTACTTGAGCTACTTAATAAACCATTGTCACAGGCTGCAGTAGCAAGACAGCTGAAGGTTAAAAATGGCAATACAGTTACTTTAATTGTATTCTTTAAATATTTTAAACTAAGCATTTTATTCATCATCCTAGAGTAAGTCGCTAACATTATAAATTACTGGTCTATCCTCTTTTTTCCCGCCTTTTGTTAGTTCATAAATTGTATCTTTAAACTTAATAAAAGTACGGCTGGTTTCTGTTGCTGGACGCCCGCTAAAAAAAGTTTTTTCCTCTCCTGGCCTGATAGAAAACGTTTCCCAGTCGGCACTTATTGTTATAAGGCCTCGTTTAATGATCGCAGGTACAGTATATTCCATTGTAACTTTACGTTTTGTGTTATTACGAACGCTGATATAATCTTTAATGTATCCTACTGACTCGGTCTCCATAGGTGCACTATCGGAATCAGACGCACTGGCTGCACTATCTGAATCGTAGGCCCTTTCATTTAAAAGGTCAGAATGCTTGACCTCTGTACCTGATTTTGTAACTTCAAAAAGCTTGCCTCCGTAACGAAGAAAAATGTGGGTAGCCTCTTTAGCCGGCCGGCCAACATTAAGATTGGCACTTTCGCCATCAGGTACCGAAAATGTTTCCCATAATTCCGGATCAGGTTTTATCACATGTGGTATGACACTCTTAGGAACCGTATATTGCAGCCTTACCGGTTTTTGAGAGTCGTTACTTATTTTTGCTGACTCAACGACAGTCTCTTGGGCAACTCGATGGAATGGACCAAAGCCATCCTCAGGATCGCTTGGTAGGCTATCTGCTGCAGAAGGACGTTCATCATCACTGCTCAAAGTAGGTCTGCTAGGTTCGGAACTAATTAAAGGCGAAGGCTCGAAGGGTGAAGCTGAACCAAAGCTGGCGCTGTCGGCACGTCGA